>JAWCLO010000007.1 GCA_038850735.1 Methanomassiliicoccales archaeon | reverse complement strand
ACCGTCAAGGAAGTCCTGCCTGCTGGCTGGTACAGCGATGAACCGATGCAGCAGACTGTCGTCCTCGACGAGTCTGGTGAGTGCGTGAAGATCAGCTTCACGAACATCCAGTACGGTAAGATCTGCGTGCAGAAACTCGAGTACGAAGTCGGACCTGTTCCTGGCATCACCATCGAACTCTACAACGAGAGTATGGTGAAGATCGCGTGGGCTGTGACGAACGAGACGGGTTGGGTGTGCTTCGAGAATCTTAAGCTGGGCACATACACCGTCAAGGAAGTCCTGCCTGCTGGCTGGTACAGCGATGAACCGATGCAGCAGACTGTCGTCCTCGACGAGTCTGGTGAGTGCGTGAAGATCAGCTTCACGAACATCCAGTACGGTAAGATCTGCGGATACAAATTCTTCGATGCGAACATAAATGGCATATTTGATGTAGAAAATGAGACCGGCATACCGAATTGGCGTATTGAATTGCGAGACGTCAATGGAAGTCTAATAGCGTGGACCTATACAGATGAAACGGGATACTATTGCTTCTGCAATTTGACGCTTGGCATTTACAATGTTACAGAAATAATGGAATGCGGGTGGATCAACATCACATCCACGTTCTATGTGGTTATCGGTAACGTCTCTGGATTTGAGTTGGCAGTGAACTTTGGAAACGTCGTTTGCGGACCACCAGGGCATACTATTGGCTTCTGGAAGAATAACATAATCAAGAATGTTAACGGATGGACTAAAGGAATTCAAGTATCGATGGATCAGCTAAAGCAGTTCATCTTTAACATAGATGCAAAATACGGTGGCGACTTCGACTTCTTGAATCTAACAGATGCAGACATTTGGGAGAATATCACCAATGCAGATCTATTGAAGGCATACAATATATTGAGCATTCCAGATGCATCCAACCCGATGCTTAAAGCGCAAGCTCAAATACTATCTTTGCTACTCACAGAACAGCTTTACGGCGAAGACTATTCAAACGCATGGGTCTACCTACCAGATCTAGGTGTAGGAACAGATCCCTGGTTTGGCCACATGTCCGATGCGATAGCATTTATATTGGATCTATACAGCGATGGTTACTACACAGCAGCCCAGAAACTTGCAGACTATCTGAACAATTTGCCTGAAAGTTGCGTATGGAAAGAATATCTCTAAAACTGAACCACAAAACCGCAAAAATCTTTAAAGGGGGAAATCCCCCTAATTTTAAATATTTTTTATTTTTTTATTTAGAAACGATTCCTATTAACTTTCTCTTCTCCTAGAGGAAATCGTATCCCTAAGGTTCTTCCAATCCTTCCTTGAAAATTCTTTCGAAATAGCTATTCCGCTTGAGATATGCCCAATGCACTTGTGGCGACTCAAGCTGCTATATTCGGGAAACACGTCCAAGATGGATTTAAGATCAAAATCATTAAAAATTTGCATCAAAATCCTTAATTAGCAACTGCCAGATGTTTGCGAATGGCTGACAGCGATCCCTGCTTCCCGTGGGCTCGCGCACCACAGTACAACAGGGAACGCTGGCGGGCTTAACTTCCGGGTTCGGATGAGACCGGGTGTATCCCCGCCGCTATGGCCGTCATACCATTCGCGTTGTTTCGCTTAAACAAGGATGCTCTATATATAATTTATTAGAATAAGTACTTGTGATTCAATTCTCAAACCATAATCTATGTTTTAAGTCTAATCGATTCATAGCTTCTCATGAGTTTATAATCTGGTAAAGATCATTTGAGAAGGACCATATCATCTCTTTCTAGCGATACGGCACATTTTTCCATAAGTGCAATTTCTCTTGCGGAGAACGCACGTGGATCGATCTGGAAAATGACAATTCCCTTGTTAATTGCTACAATCTCGTATAATTGATTGAGGAATCTGAGTATTTTTTGAAAATCGTTCTGCATTATGAGGTATTCTATCCCTTCAAGAAACACTAATGCATTTTTGCTATTCGATATAAATTTGCCAATCTTATCATAAAGAATGGTTAGATTCTGAGGATTTATGCTTCTTGTTCCAACCATTTGGGAAACCCAAATTATATTCTCCCCTTCCTCTTCAATCCCAAAGTCGTGTTTGAGTATGTCGGGATGGGTCCTAGCGATACATAAAATATCAAACCCGCATGTCCGCGCATTTCTGCAGAGATCGAAGAGTCTGCTCGCAGTTTCGCACTTCAGCATGTAAATATTTCCTCTTGAAATCCTAATCTGCATCGTACCTCCCCACCGTGATCAATTAATTCAATTCATTTTATACAATTAATTAGCGAAAAGAGAAGATGTTGTGTATAATTTTTTCGAAATAATTCTACTCTTCGATCATTTGAGAGCAAGCAATTATCAATCCCGCTTTTTCTAGTATATCTTAATTTTTGATAAGTATCGAGAAATTTTAACATTGAACAATCTCAGTAAAATAATGTTGTAATAATAGCGCCAATCGCGGCCCCAACGAACATCGAAATGATATTTGTGGTCAGTTTCGACACATAGCCGCGATCTTCTAAGGTTGCCCCTATTAGGCTATCAACCATGCACCCAATAATCCCTGAAAAAAAAGGGACGAGAATTAGCCAATTTGCTGACTCGTAGGATATGATTGAAATCCATCCGATAACTGATGAAAGTACAGCAGCGAGAATTGCACAAAGAGTGCCAAAAAGCGATATTCCACCGTTCGTTCCTGGTCTAACCTTTTTGAAATTTGTGATCAGGTATGTTTTATCGCTTAAAACCCCGAGCTCGCTTGCCGTCGTATCCGCAGCTGCGACACTCACAGCAGAGATGTACGCAATTTCTCCTACGAACTCATCCTGCGTGCCTGTAAAATAAGCAAGGAGTGCGACCACGGTTGGAACCAGTCCGTTCGCAAGAACATTTCGATAAGTTCTTTCTCCCTTTTCCCCTTCCTGTAATCCCCTTTCGATTTTGACTCGCAGTTTGAATCGTGTAACTATGAATCCAGCGAACACAAAAAAAATCAGCGTAAGTAACCAAGAAAGTGATCCAAACCATCCGATAAGAATTCCAATGATCATGGATGCCGCGCTGCCACTTGCCGACAACAATTGGAATTTGTATGCTAATAGAGATAGAACGCAACAAAGCAGTAAGATTACTGCGAAAGTCTCAATAGGAGACACACTGGTAGATAAGTGTTGCATGTTATCAACCTTATGGGATCATGAGCTAATCGCGTAATTCGATGGTCGTTAAACAAGAGGACGCAGTGAGGGTAAAGCAGCGATGAGATATTAAATAAACAATCGATTTTGTCTTCTTGCAATAACGTAAGATAAAATTAATTCTGTTAGAATGCAAAGATCCACTACACATAAATTCGGACAAGCAGGAATTGCAGGGGATGAAGCTGGGTGACTTTTGTCAGGCATAACCAGCAAGGACATGATTAGCAATAGAAATACGCCTTTTGTTGATGCAATTTAATTGATCAATAGACGGAGTCTTCGAAAATCTTCCTATAAATGGTATTTCAATCCCGCAAAATCTCGATGTGAACTAGTATTTCCCAAGATCCACCAATTTTATGCGATCGGGAGTGTAGAATCGAGGCTGCTTTAAAATCGAGAGGCTTAAAGTGCACTGACGTCTGATGCTAAAAAAAGAATGTTCAAATCGTTCAGAATATATATCTAAGTGGTGCGCGTATGCATCGTACATCTAGACATCGTCTAGCGGAGTTCGAAAAACTCGCCGCACCAAAAGACAAAATGTCTTAACACTTTCAATTTTGAAGCATATTCTCTGACCAAGCCATGGATGCATTCAATTAAATCGATGTTCAACGAAGAAAGGTACTTATAGAGTTTGCACTTGTAGCCTGCCAAAAAATTCTCGAGAAGGAAGTGTGCAAATTGCAGAATAGCGGGATCGCAAAAGCTAGTATTTTAATAGGAATTCTTTGGATTCTCCAATCCGCTGCTAGGTTGATGTTTGGAGTTCTTGGTATAACTGATGGCATGAACCAGTTTCTGGATAATCCCATCTCAGAAGCATTTTCTATTTTTCTCCTTGTGATATTTATGTTTCTCGGTATTGTCGGTATGATTGCGGCTGTCGGTTTACTAATGAGACGAAAATGGGGATTTTGGGGAATACTTAGTGTTTGTCTTTTGACAATCGCTTTCGATTTATGGGGGTTAACAATCCAGTTTACAGCTGCCATAGGACTCATTGTCCCGATAGTATCAATATTATTCTTTATGATCTGGAAATCTCGATTAAGCACCATCCTGAAATGATGTTTTACGTAGACTAAACAGAAGAATCACAAAAATGCTCCTTTAAATCTTGCAGGTACGTATAATTCGATTAATGATCATGCGATTTCAATATTTGCTGCAATCCAATTTTTTGAAAATCTTTTTACAGGTAGTCACGAAAAGTGGAACCTATTTGTCCAAAGCATTGGGAATTGTGAATTAACTGGATCATTAGGACTATTCCTGTCAATAGTTCAAAAGATCATTTATTCACCAATTCAATCAAAAATACCTCTCGGTCATCAATGACTTCAATGATTCTGATTTTCTGCTCCCTTATCAGAGTTTTCAACCTCCATATGATTTGTATGGTTAGATTCGAGAATATCTCTAACAACTTTTTCGAGGTCCGATATCTCCGCGGGTTTCAACTCCGATCCGCATCCAGGACATCGCTCAAGACCGACAGGGATTTCTTTACCGCAAATCGGACAATCGATGAGATCGACATTTTCTAGTTTCTTGATTTTTTTTAGAATTCTCAGCTTGTTAATAGGCACGCGGAACTCTTTCTCAAAGATAGGTCTCGCCTTTTCTTTTATCCCTCTAACCTTCTCGAGATCTCCATCCCATCGCTCTAAGACTTTGCCGTAATCTTTCTCTATTTCTTCAAGAACTCCCAGCATTCTTTGAATGATTCTTGGATTATACTTTCCATGCAGTACTGCAGCGAGATAAATATTCTTGCCTTTCTCAACGATAATTTTCTTTTCTCCAAAATCGAGACGTTTCAATGCCGTTTCTTTCTCGTCTTTGAAGGAAGTCTTAACGAAATCCTGGATTGCAACGAGCATGCTGCTCAGCACGTCATCATCCATTCCTGGCTTCAGTCGCCTCGTATCATGGGCGATGAGGCACCCATCTTCATATATGATGAAAATCTCCTCAACGAGAGTGGAGAAACGTCTCATGTATACATAAATACCACCAATTACAAACCCTGAAACACTTAGAGCTGCAATCCAGAGCTCGCTCTGGAACCTATTTTCAAGTACCTCCAGTTCCAATTCGTCTGTTGAAAATCTATTGCCACTTGTATCTGTAGCCTCAATCCAGAAGACGATAGTCACACTACTGTTCTGAGATCTAATTTGTCCTTCCCAGACATTTTCCGTATCGCTCTTTTTTAGCATAGCAACTGAATATGTAATGTTGTTGATTTTGTAAACCAGAGTCGCGTTCGCAACGCCAACATTGTCGGATATCGTTGCTAAAATAACTATTGGCTTTCCAATAATGGCACTACGAACATTGATATTTCCAATTGTCGGCATCGTCCTATCAATAATGACCAACTGGGTGATACTATCTATCGCGCCATCATCATCTTTGACCTGCAGTGTGACACTAAAATTACCATCTTCAGCAAAGTTGTGATACACAATAGGCGTGGCGCTCCACTCTGTCCAATTGCTTCCGTCATCGAAGTTCCATCTGTACATCAGTAATGGCATATCGCTTGGTGTATCTTCGCATAGGCTTGCATCGAAACAAAGCTCTCCGCTCTGCACCAATCGATAGGAAAATCTGGCGACAGGTTTCATGTTTTCAACAATAATTGTGATACTTTCTTCAGAAAATGAATCTGAATCCCAGACTCTTGCCGCAATGACATAGGTTCCTTTCTTGGAAAAGGCATGAGATGTCACGTTGGCTACTGTGATCTCATCCGCCTTAAAATCGCCTGTAAAGTCATAGTTCCAATGATATCTAAGATTCTTTGCCCCTTCCCATCCTGGTACAACAATTACTTCGAATGCTACCTGACTATCTTCAATCGTCTTGCCCCCTGACACATCTGCGCGCAATGCAATAATTGTGGGTTTGGTGTCTAACACAATTATTTGCTTTACTGACGAATTGAGTGATCCATCACCGTCTGTAACTGTCAACCTCACTGAAAAAGTGCCGTTATTGGCATAATAGTGTTGAGGGTTTCTTTCGGAGGAAAAGGTACCATCGCCAAAATCCCAAAGCCACGCAATGACCCCATCGTGGGCGGTGGAGTAGTCGGTGAAACTAATGACATCTCCTTCTAGTGGCGTAATAGGTTCAAAGGAGAATGATACTATTGGCATAGAATCCTGAACTTCGATATCGATTGAAAATGAAGATTGGCTTCCATCAGAATCTTGAACAGTCAGTTTGACGGTAAAAGTTCCATTTTGAACAAACACGTGTACTGGATTCTTATCATTGCTTGTTGTACCATCTCCAAACTCCCAGAACCATTGGACAATCGCATCAGGATATGAGGTTGAAAGATCCGTGAAGGTGACAGAAGTTTTTTCCAGAGGTTTCAAAGAACTTACCATAAACATTGCCGAGGGAGCGAGGTCATGTACGACGATCTCTTGGGAGTATGTGCTCTTTGAACCATCGATATCAGTGACTGTAAGATTGATTTTGTACAATCCATCTTTAATAAAAACATGCGATACTGAAGTTTCGTTGTTCTTCAAAATCGTTCCATCACCAAATTCCCACACTCTAGAAACGATCGCATCAGGGTATGAAATTGAGGAGTCGTTGAATAAAACGTCCTGCCCTTCATAGATTATTATAGGGGAAACTGTAAAGTGAGCGGTTGGTTCTGCATCATCTATTTCTATTGTTAAATTGTGATAATCCGTAAGACCCCCTCTATCAGTTACCCTCAATGTAACTATATAAGACCCATTTTTCACGTAAATGTGACTTGAGAATACTCCATATGAATGATGGCCATCTCCAAAAAACCATGTGT
The DNA here is from genome assembly GCA_038850735.1 of Methanomassiliicoccales archaeon. NCBI lineage: Archaea > Methanobacteriati > Thermoplasmatota > Thermoplasmata > Methanomassiliicoccales > Methanomassiliicoccales archaeon. Next base: position 98,341 of record JAWCLO010000007.1, on the reverse strand, counting down.
AATTGAGTGATGCAACGTCTGAGAACGAATCAGAAGTTCCAATACCCTCAAACTGAACCTCTTTCCCCTCTACCAAAGGTAGTGGTGTAATGCAATTTGCCACCGCTCTTGGCGGCAGATTCTTTTGATAATAGATTGAAATTGCAGCAGATACTGGGTTGGATACGATAAGATCTTTTCTTTGATCTTGATTGAGATCCGCTGCTATTACATCACCGAGACCTGAACCCACTGAAAATGACCAAATTCTCGTAATTTTATAACTTGCGTCAAAAGTGAATAATTCTATAGTTCCGATTCTGCTTGAAATAGTTGCAATTTCATCTTTTCCATCATCATTGAGATCGCCGTTCGTTGCCGCCAATATTCCATTTTCGATGAGTTTCGTATACTTTGATCCCGGCCCATCGGAGAATCCTTTAGGTATTCCAGCCTTCTGGACATACACTATCAAATTAGAATCAGATAGTGCAACAAAAATATCAATCAACGCGTCTCCATTAATATTGCCTGTACCAAGTGAAACAGCATTGGAAGAACCCGGTGCGAGAACATTACGATCTTTACCAGAGAATGGTGTCAATCCAATATCCTGATAGAATATCTCAATGCTCTTGCCACTCATATTGTAAAATGCCACATCTATCAAGGTAGATCCTGGATTAAAGTGCCCCGTCGCAACAAATTCAAAATCGGCATTTTGAATTTCAATTGTAATTGAGTTGGTTATGTTGAAATATGGATAGGTACCAGAATTATAGAAGATCTGAAATCCACCTTCACATGCAACGACGATGTCAAGGGTCATGTCGTTTGAAATATAATCTATTGACAATCCTCTTGGCCGACTAAGGTTGGATTGCAAAGTTACAGACGCAATCTGATTTTCAAAGAAATTCTCCCCTCCAAAGAAAACAGTTATAATATTCGCTTCTTGATCAGAAATTACCAAATCATCACAGTGATCTCCGTTAAAATCTGCTGATCCAAAATATGCTGGCGTTGGTCCCACATCTATTGATCCGATTATCCCACTACCAATCTTTCTAAACAAGATTCGATTGTCTGAAGAAAGTGTGCCTACTTCAACCTCGCCATCGCCATCAAAATCTCCAAAAACCATTTTGGTTGGCAAAATTTCTTGATCAAAGAATAGATGATCATCGGCATTGCTCAAAATTTTTTCTTGCTTGCCAAAGTAAATTGTCACCGATCCATTCAACGCTGAAGCATTTGCTGAGACGACTAAGTCTGCTAGACCGTCCGCATCAATGTCTTGCGCGACCAATCTCAACGGTTGGTTATTAACTGGAAAAGATCGATCTGGCATCAGTCCAAATGAAGGCCCGATCCTCGTGACATAAACCTCCACTCGTCCGCTGATTGTGGAAATGACTAAGTCTGGAACTCCATCACCGTTGAGATCGGCCATAGCGAAAGATGTCGGGTCTTGAAGAGAATCCTTTATCACGTATTCGACAAATTTTTGAGTTTTAGTGTCATAATCAAAGATCGTAATTTTTCCAGATCCTTGAGAAAGTACCGCCAATTCCTTTGGAGCATCAGCATCTAATTGTACGAACTGAATTTTGACTGGTTTGTTTATCGATTCTGTTCCTATTGTTTGCATATGATCCCATTTTGGTACACCGACACTCTCATTTCCATTGAACAAAACCAGTATGCTAGACGACGTGTCTGCTACTGCAATTTCTTGATATCCGTCATTATTCAAGTCTGCGCAATCCACGAGAGTTGGTTTGTAAGCTCCATAAATATCGAGCCTAACATAGTTCTCCATTATGAAATCCTCACCACTTCTTAAATGGGGAACAAAAGTGGAATTAGGGATCAGAGTTTGATTAAAGCTTACATAAATGAAATCATTTTTATTGTTCCGGTCGAAATCAGCAATCACCACGTGGTATGGATCAGGTCGCGCGTCTTTTAAAATTGCTGGGTAAAAATTTGTCTTTTGATATAATATGTATGCCTTTTTTGTTGTTGCAGAAGTCAACAATATATCATCCTTCAAATCTCCGTCGAGATCTCCAACGTCCATTCCAGTTGGAATGAAATCGAGTTGAATCGTAACGTTTGGACTCATTGAAAATTGTCTATTTGGCAACTGGTAGAAAATTTCGAGAACTCGATAATCTCTGCTTACTACCACCAAGTCCATGTAACTATCATTGTTAAAATCACCACACTCAACGAAGGCAGGGTCGCTCTTCGATCTCAAGGTAATCGCGGATTTTTCGAATATTATTGCTTCAGCTGGCTCATCTATATTATCGCATAATTGCTTATTTCCCGTAGGAATCCCTATATGTCCTAAAAAAATGGTTGATGTGACCAGCGGGGCTGCAATCATTAATATAACTATGATTACAGTCCACCGGAAAATGCCCATTTGACCCCCTGGTGTTGTGATAAAGTTATATTGGTTCCTATATATTTCTTTTCATATGGAGGAAGATTTTGTGAGATCGCAAATAAGGTTACAATTATGTGTTTGAATAATTCAAGACATCTGTGAATCTTAAGCAATAACTCTAGAAGGAAAAATAGCATGAGGTTTTTTGTTGATCAAAGCCATTGAAATGAGGTATTTCGAGTCAATATGGATGCAAGAAGCTTCTTAATAAAATCAAACTAGACAATGGTTTTTAACTGCCTCAATTGAAAGAATTGATCTAATGGAATTACGCCATCGATAGGCCACACAATATGTATAAGACATTGAAACAATCCTACGTTAATTGGGGGTTATCCTTGTTGAATAATTATGCAAACATGAAAACCATATATCAGGGTGCGCCAACAGATACTAACAATGAATTGATGAGTTCTAATCTGCACAATATATCATAATGTAATATATTATTTACCATAATATATTTTACTCGTAGTCGCTCTTGATCAATCATTCTCTTCTCTAATTTTACCATCAATCAATGAGAAAACCATATTCGCGATGCTCTCGGCCATGTGTTTGTCAAATGAAGGATGAACTAGCAAACGACCATTCGTGTAAATTGTGACCTCAGTTTTCAAAATGTGTGCGATAAGCATAACACCTTGATTCTCGGTTTCAATCCCATGTTCTTCTAGAATATGGGCTACTTTGCCGAGATCTAGTCTGCACTTCTCTTGGGGTATTATCGAATAAGCGTTGCCTGCGCATAATTTAACAGCCTTGATTTTCATATCCATTGATCTCTTTTAACAGCTTTCGAACCTGCTCTTTAAACTCTTCTAAGGAACCCTCGTTAACGATCATGTAATCGGCAAGAGCAATGAGGTTCCCGAGTCCCCACCCCAATTCTCTTGAATCTCTCTCTTTGAACTCTTCAAAGTTTGTTGGCGCATCTGAACGGTTCCGTCTTCTCAAACGCTCGTACCGTGTTTTTGCCGAAGAATGTATAGCTACCACTACAGCGTCATCATCGAATGCATTTTTGAATACCATCAGCTCCTTTTCGCCGCGGCATCCATCTATAACGGTCCTCTTGCTCTTTATCAGCGGAATTGTGCGCTTTGCCCATATATCATAACCCAACCTCACTCTTTCTGAATGGGCAAACCCTCCAATGCCCTGATCATCGAGAGGTATTTGTTTCTTTACAGCCTCAATCCTAACCACATCCCCCATTCTCACCACATCATACCCAAGCTCTCTTGAGACTTTTACGAATTCTTCTTTACCCGCACCTGGCATTCCTGTTACGATGATTATTTTCACATTTTCACCGCTCACTTTTAGGTTTCCTTCATACTTTACCTTTTATATTTGTTAGTTGCGATGGAACATGAAAAGACTAAGTACGGAAAGCAGGAGATCAGAACAAGATGCAGTCGAGAAAGACTGTCGAATAAACAATATCTGATTAATTGGATACTTATCCCATTGATCATGTTTATGAAAAATCTATCCAGGACTGAGATTACGAATAGCTATATGTTGACTTTAAATCAATATCGAAAGTTCAAACGGAAAATTCTCTACTTCCAGATGCTGCATCGAGTACCGAGTATAATATAATAATCGATAACTTCCAAATTTGCAGCGAGAATCAATGAACACACATATCTCGCTATCCCATTTGACAGCGAAGTAGTGTTTCATCCGAGCTTGAATCGTAATCACAAATAATTAAATGAATAATCCGCCATTCTTATATTGTTTGAAGTCTGGAATCTATGATTGAACGATCAAAAGTTCGTCCAGGTGGTTTCCTTGACTACTGGTGGATCATTGGAAGAGGTATTTGATAATATTGTGCGGGAGGAAATCGCAGAATCGCCTTATATTGAGAATGTTTTCCTCATATCCAAAACCGGCTTGATGATAGCGGGTAAGAGCCGCGCTTCAAGTTATTCAGAAACCTTCTCTGCTATGGCCGCGGTTATGTATTCCTCAGCTGAATCAGCGAGATCGGTCAACTCTAAAGAAAAACTCGATTATCTCAAAGTAGTTTTTGAGAATACAAAGATCTTCATAAAAGAGCTCAATGCAGCTTTACTCCTCGTAGCTATTGTTAATCGTGAGGTAGATGATCTGAAAGCAATTAATGATATGCAAAAGATCATGATACGTATTAAGGAAAATTTCGTCTGGTTGAGATAGTTCAAATAATGTGATCCGAAATGTTCTCGAGAATTCTATCACAGTAAATGCAGCGGAGTATCGGTGGATCTTTACATTCCACAGCGAATTCTGGCTCAACAGGTTCAGAGAGATTTGTTATACAATTGGGATTACCACATCTCACGATCCCCCTTACAACATCTGGGAGTTTAACCTTGTATTTCTCTGCTACATTGAAATCCCTTATTATGTTGATCGTGGCCCTCGGAGAAATAAGTGCAATCTTGTCTACTTCACTTGGATCGAGCTCTCTGTCCTCAACCTTCACAACGTCTTTCCAGCCTGCCTTTTTTGAGGGCACGTGCATGAGCACACTCACAGTCGAATGTATTTTCTCACCGTCAACACCGATGATCCTCAGTACCTTCAGCGCCATTCCACATTCTATATGATCGATTACAGTTCCATTTCTTATTGGAGTCACCCTAAAGTCCTTCATCTAAATTACCTCCCAGTAGCAGAATAAGAATTGCCATCCTTATGGGGACGCCATTGAATGCTTGATGGAAATATCTTGCATGGGCAGTGTTGTCGACCTCAGGAGCTATCTCATCAACGCGCGGCAAAGGATGCATGATGATAAGATCCTTTTTTGCTTCTCTTAAAACCGATTTATCAATTCTGTAAGAACCAGCAACTTTGAGATACTCGCTAGGATCTGGAAAACGTTCGCGCTGAATTCTTGTAACGTAGAGGACATCTGCTACAGGGATAACCTCCTCTAGTTTTGACGTGACCTTTGGCCTCTGGCCAAGGCGCTCTACTTCTTTGAGCGTCTCCTTTGGCATCTGAAGATTGTGAGGGGCTACAAAGTAGAGGTTTGCGCCAAAAAGTGCAAGTGCCTCTGCAAGAGAATGAGCAGTCCTTCCATATTTCAGATCGCCCACAAGTACAACATTCATGCCCTCGATTCTACCCTTTTCTCTCCTGATCGTGAAAAGGTCAAGAATGGTCTGTGTGGGATGTTGCCCAGCTCCGTCTCCGCCGTTGATAACAGGTTTCGATGAAAAGTGCGCTGCCAATCTCGCGGCACCCTCATGCGGATGCCGTAATACAATGATATCCGCATAGGACTCTACCATGCGGATTGTATCAGCAAGGGTCTCTCCCTTCGCCACAGAGGTCATCATCGGAAATGAGACATCGAGTACACTTCCTCCCAACCTTACCATGGCGCTCTCAAATGAGAGTCTCGTTCGCGTGGAAGGCTCAAAGAACAAATTGGCAAGAATGCGTCCTTCCAGAGCTCTTGTTCTCTTCTCACCTTTTGCATATGGAATTAATTTTTCTGCAAGGTTCATAATCTCTTCAATGCCTTCTTTTGACAGATCCCTTATCGAAACAATGTCAGAATTCCTAAAGGAACTCATATTCTCATTTCAGAATAATCAGGATTCCTATATTACAGCTTCGCCATAGCTCCGATTTGGTGGAGATTGCGTAAGGGAATCGCAGAGAATTCCAGCGTTCTCAATCAAATTTTGAAATCGCGTCTAGTATCTGAGAGTACCAACTATTGACACACTCTTCCAGTTTCCTTTTTAATTCCTTACGGTCGATTGCTGTGTACAGATGATAATACCCACCTCTTTCAATCGCCTTGGTCTCTCTATAGCACATTCCACATGCGACGAGTTTTTGCAAAGCTCTATAAACCGTGCTTCTTTCCTTTCCAAGGGCGGCCGCTAAGCTGTTGGCATTCGAGGCACCTTGTTCTGATAATTTCTTATAAACTAATAATTCAAAGTCGTTGAGGTTGAAGGCACACTTAATGACATCCTGGCAACTTGATGCTTTTGTCAGAATTTTTTCTGGGATCATATCCATTCTCGACCTTTGTTGGAAAAGTTTATAAGCAATGGGTTATATATACTTGTTGCACAACCGTGCAAAACCGGTGATCTATTATGGAGGACCACATATGAAAACCGAGGTATTAGACTGTAGGGGACTCATGTGCCCGATGCCGATTGTTAAGCTGGCGAAGAAAATAAAAGAAGTAGAGTCTGGAACAATCATTGAATTGGTTGCCGATGACGTCGGGTCAAAGGAAGATGTGCCTGCTTGGTGTAAGAGAACTGGTAACGAGCTTATCGATATGAAAGAGGAGAATGGAGTTTACAAATATTTAATCAAGAAGAAATGAGGTGATTTGGTTGGAAAAATTGTTGATTATTGCGACACACGCCGAGGACAACCCTGAGAAGGCGACACTTGCCTTCGTTGTTGCCGTCACGGCCGTTGCCTCGGAAATGCAGCCAGTTGTTGCATTGCAGTCAATGGGAGTTTATCTTGCAAAGAAGGGATACGCAAAGATGGTCTGCGAGTCTAGCTTTCCGCCAATCGATGAACTGATCGATTCCTACTTAAGCAGCGGTGGCAGACTCTTAGTATGTTCTCCGTGCATGAAAAAACGTGGAATAGCACCAGAGGATTTAATTGAAGGAGCTGTCGTCGTAAATGCACCGACTTTAGTTAAGGAAATCAGCGAAGCTAAGGCAGTATTGGTGTATTGATTTGAGTGGAAAAATTTGTAGTGGAGGTGATTAATTTGGCAGATACAAAGAAATTAACGATGGTTGTCTCTGAAAATACATTTGACAAAGCAATGATGTCTGTGATTTTGGCAAGTACGGCGGCAAGTATGGGCATGGAAGTTCATGTTTTTTATACGTTCTTTGGTTTGAATTTGCTGAAGAAGAATGCAGATCCGAAGCTCCCTGGTATCTTCAGACTCTTTACTGGCGTCTTCAAGAAGCGCATGGCAAAAGTGGGTTTACAGGGATTTTCAGATCAACTTAAAATGGCGATTGAGCTAGGTGCAAATATATACGCTTGTAGCACAACAATGGAACTCATGCAAGTAAAACAGGAAGACCTCATAGGCGGAGTTAAGATCCTCGGAGCTGCGGCATTCTTGAACATCGCTGCTGACTCGGACATACAGCTTTTCATAGGATAGTGATGCAATGCGCTCCATTTTGTTTATTATGCTGAAATCACCAGGCGAATATCACTCGCTGGATCATATGAAGAAAATAGCCAGTAATTCAAAGAAAGCCGCGATTCTTTTCGAAGATTCCGTGTATTTTGCAATTGATAAACGACGCAGAGAAGAGCTCCGAGAAATTGTCGATAAGGTCTTCGTTATGCGGGATGATCTCCTTGCTAGAGGAATTGATTTGGGATCTGATCAAGCATACGAAATAATTGACTATCCGAGAGCAGTAGACCTCATAATGGAGGAGTACGACCAGACAATCACAGTGTAGATGGGGGATCATCAGATGTCCAAGGTATTAACAATTCAAATAAGATCTGGAACAATGATGAACATGGATGCAAATGTCATGGTCAAGATCGCTAGAGTGGCGGTTGAAAAAGGTTATCGTGTAAATATTTTCGGATACGGCGAAGGTATAATGACTATCAAGGAAGGTCAGGATCCTAAAAGATTCCCTAATATCGGAAATATTCTCAAAGATCTGGCAAAGAAGGGTGTGACTATTGCCGTTTGCGAAACGTGCTCGGCTGCTCGCGGTGTCAAACGAGGCGAGGAAATCGTGGGCTCGAAGATAGGAAGTCTGACAAATGATCTCTCCAAATTCGTTGCTGAAAGTGACAGAATGATCACACTGGCCAGGTGATAACGATGGCGGATAGCATTCTTGTGTTGGTTACTAAGCCACCTTATGGGACTGAAGACGCATTTGCAGGTCTACGTCTCGCGCTTGCCATGCTCGCGAGCGGTACGGTTGGCAAGACTACCGTGCTGCTGATCGGAGATGGAACTCTGAATGCGGTTGCGTCACAAAAAGCTGAAGCAATCGAAATGCCATCTAACGTCGAGGCTATACAAGATATATTGGATTTTGATGCGCCTGTGTATTGCGTGCATGAGGATCTCGCTGAACGCGTAGGCGAAGTGGCAACGATTGAGGGAGTCAAAATGGTTAATTGGGAGGAGGCGCGCTCGATCCTATCGGAGCACCAGCTTGTTACGACATTCTAGATTTTCGCATGCGTATTAATGCCTCTTCGTGATTTTCTAATTTTTTATAAAATATAGTCTGATAATAATTCTTAACCGGAACAGATTCCTTAAATTGTCATCATGACCATCCCGTCACTATGATTGAAACTATCGAGAGGAGTGGACCAGCAAGGATCGTCAATTGGTCAAGTGATAATCTTTCTTGCGAGTTACCGGAGGTTTTATTTTATGAGTCGAAGGAAGTTGCTGTCCCTGAATATTTTCATCTTATCATAAAATTGGAAGAAGGGAGACGCAAGATCATTGATAATAAATCGGGGACTATTCTTGAACTGCCTCCGCTAGGAAAAATCCAGCCTCCTCTTTCGTGGTTAATGAATCAATTCAATTTTTTCATGGAAATGAATGAAGACGCCGTATCCATACGTGCCCCTCCAGAGAGCTTCAGAAATCTTTGCGGGAAAATCGAAGAATGTGATCAAGAGATCGTCATTTTGGACGGTGCATTCGAAATCAGGAGAAATCCAAGGCAACTCATTAGGTCTCTTTCTCTCTTGAAGGAAATGGCCGGTCCAAACAAGTTGATATATTTGCCAGCCATTATGGAACCAAGCAATTTGGCGCTATTGGTTTATCTTGGTGCCGACCTGTTTGACACTTCTTTTGTAACTTACATGAGTCGGATGGAAATGATATGCCTTCCTGAAGGTAATATACATGCATCGAAAGCTAAGTCATTCATTGGCGAGAGGAATTTCAAATCAATCCTGGAATTCAACTTAAAGTCCATTTGGAGAGAGTTGCAACTCGTCAAGCTTATGATCATGGAGGGAAGAATGAGAGAATTCGTTGAATTTCGAGCGGCTGCCAATGCATCTACAATGTCTGCACTGAGAATTCTTGATCATGAATACTATGAGTACCAAGAAAAATACATGCCAATTTCAGGCTCTAAACTTTCATGCATCACTAAGGAATCGCTTTTCAGACCTGATGTAGTAAGGTATCGACGGCGGCTCACTCAACGATATGAAAAACCATCAACCAAGAAATTTTTACTCTTGCTTCCTTGTTCAGCAAGGAAACCATATTCCCGCTCTAAGACTCATAGAATTCTTGAGAGCGTAATAACAAGCGTTGAGAATTGGAGGGCAATTCATCAGGTAATTGTGACGTCGCCACTCGGTCTTGTGCCAAGAGAACTAGAGTTGTTCTATCCAGCTGCACACTACGACGTGCCTGTAACAGGAAGATGGGATCTGGATGAAAGATCGATTGTCATCGAATTGCTTGATTCGTTGTCATTAGGTAAGTATGAGGTGATTATCTGCCATCTTGATCGCAATATGGATTTCATCACAAAACACGTCGATTGTATTTCAACTTCAAATGGAGAACCGCTTTCCCATGAGTCACTTAGCAATCTGAGAAAGGAACTGCAGAATCTATGCTCATCAGTATCGCATATCACCAAGGAGGAAGACGAGATGGCAGAGATGGAATCAATAGCGAGATTTCAATTCGGAAAGGGAGCTGAGATTCTTCTTCAGGGATGCAGGGTTTTTGGAAAATATCCTTATTTGAAAATTCTCGAGGGGGATGAGCAGGTTGCAATGCTTACCCCTGAACGCGGAATGTATTCTTTGACATTGCACGGTGCGAGAAAAATCATGGCTTTGCGAACCAATTGGGTAGAAATTGAGGAATTTCAATTGCGAGGAAATCTTTTTGCAGCAGGGGTTCGAGACGCAGACAAAACTCTTCGAATTGGGGACGAAGCAATTGTCGTGAGAGGGGAGGACGTTATCGCAGTAGGAACCGCATCAATGAGCGGCGAAGAAATGATCCGCAGCAAGCGAGGGGAAGCCGTAAGGGTTAGGCACATAGCGCAAGAACGCGATGATTGATATCAGCATAGTGAAGACATCTTTTATAACAAGATTCATTAACCTTCTAGAGATGGTCACAGATTATTTTCTCCGAAGCACTTTCGGATAACCCTCTCCGATGCGTACTTAAAACCCCATCCCCTTACAATTTATCGGAGACTTCGGTAGGCTTGTGATGGACACGGAAGTGAAGAACCTTAGCTGGCAGAGAAGTCTGTGAGAGATGTTGAAAGTCTCGCAATCTTTTGTTCTTGATCACGATGAAATCGAACCATCCCTCAGTGGGGGAGAAAGGCCTCCTTCCCCCACTGCTCATATTTATCAATGAATTCTTTACGGATAGAATAATATTAGCTGTTAATTGTAAAATCACACTGCCATTCTTCTTGGAAAGCCTATCAGAAAATTCCCCGATTTCTTGAGATTCAAGACTTTATGAGTGCAGGTGCCGGGATTTGAACCCGGGCCGTTGGCTTTCTACAGCCAGAAATTCTGGCTATGGAAGGCCAAAATCCTAACCAGACTAGATCACACCTGCAACTGCTCCGCGTGGTTATATGCATTTCTCCTTAACAACGATCGATTTTAAATCTTTAACGGTTTCCTTCTGGCCAGCCAGTGAATACAATCTATGGGAGTCTTCTGTACGTTTTCAAATCATTGAGAATTAGATTTCAACAATCTTCTTCAAAAAGGGTACATTATTGATGGTGATGCATTGATTTGAAGGGGTGATGTTATCACCCCTTCGCAGGAGATCATGGCGTGGCGAGGATGGCATCTTCAAAGTTAAGTTCTTCGATTGAGCGGTTTTCTATAGCATGTTCCTTTGTGAAGATCGCCTCTGCGAAAGGAAGTAATTCATCGATGAATTTCCAGATGTCATCTGCATCTTCACCCGCTTCCTCGATTCCTCTTGCAATCCTTTTGAGGTCTCCTATCGTATGTTTTTGCATCCAGTCAACGACGAACGGATCAAATTCCAGCGCCAAATTCTTCTCACGATCTTCATTCAAGTGCGCATCCCATCCCTTAAGTTATTTGTTTGCTGTCTGACGATAGTCAGACAAATTATAACATATTGTCTCACATATTTAAAGATTATCCTAGAAAGATGATACACTTCGATCATGGATGCATGCGCTAAAAATTCTGCGAAATCTTTCGCCTATGATACCGGAATTGATTTCTTGCAAATTTTTGCATTTAGTTGCTTTTCACTGGTAAAAAGCTTTTTGAAGTCAGATAGTTATTAATGTAACGCTGGTGATGGGATGGGATACTTTCAGTCTTTCTTCGACCCTGAATTGAAAGTGTTGAAAAGAGCAAAGAAGTTTATCGAAGATGCTGACCTTCAAATCACGAATAACAATATAGAAATAGCCAAATCAAACTTGCACAGGGCAAGAGACTTACTCGTCGATCAACTGCCAAATGTGAAAAAAAACACAAAGGAATTCTCGTTAACTTTGGTGTTATTAGCTGATCACTACAATCAACTCGGCATTCCTGATGAGGCTGTGAAAATTGCTGATAGAGCATCTTCGCTGTCACCTGGGCTTGCAGAACCACATATTGCCAAAGCTGAATCGCTTGCCGCCATAGGATCTACGGAAGAAGCCATTGCAGTTCTCGATAAATTCCTGCTCGCATATCCTGAAAATGAAGCAGTATTGATCGAAAAAGCCAAGCTTCTTGAGAAAGCTGGTCTGATGTCTGACGCGATCCAGTGCTACAAAAGGGTTGTTGAGAACAATCCAAATGATGTTCAACAATACGATGTCCTCATCGAGAAAGATGCCAATAAAACCCTATGGATAAGGAAAAAAGGAGAAGCGCTTATTAGAACTGGCAAGACGGAAGACGCACTGAAGCTTTTCGAAGACGCGCTTGCACTTTCACCTGGTGAATTGGATACCCTCATTGCGAAAGGAAATGCTCTTGTAATTCTTAAGCGGCACGAGGAGGCCGTTAAGGTTTATGAAGAAGCTTTACTCAAGGATCCCAGAAATTTCACGGCGCATCTGAACAAAGCAAGAGCACACAGAGAAAGGGGCGAAATGGAAGATTCATTGAAGCATTATAGAGAAGCGCTCAGATCAAATCCAACTCATAAGGGTACCTGGTTCGAAGTTGGGGCAATGCTAGCACAACTGGATAAATATGAGGAGGCACTAAAATCATATGACCGGGTCTTAGAAATCGATGCAAATGATATTACAGCACTGGAAGAGAAGTGTAACATTCTGAAGAAGCTAGGCAGACATTCTGAAATTATAGCTTGTTGCGATAAATTGATCGAGGCAAAACCAGATGAAATTCGATGGCTTGCTGCCAAGGCCGACGCTCAAATGGGATTGGGAAAAGTCGAAGAGGCGCTCACAACGATTGAAACGTCGCTAGGACACTTTCCAAAAAACCTGGAGCTTATGGCTCGTAAAAGAATCGCATTCTATGCACTAAATAAGTATGATGAACTTACGGTTGTTTGCAACGAAATTCTAAGACTCGATCCTGATAATGTCGAAGCTCTGCACGATCTGGGGTTCGCACTCTATAAAACGGGGCGTTTCGCTGAAGCAGTGAAAGTTCTTGAAAAGGCAGGAAAACTCCAGCCAGACAAGGAAAGTACCTTCGTTATTTTGAAGGAATGCTATAAGAGGTTAGGAAGAGACAAGGAAGTTCTTGAAGCGTCTTCTAATATAATCAAAATCAATCCAAAAAATAAGGCCGCTCTTATCGACAAGGCTATTGCCCTCGATAGGCTTAATAAGAAAATCGATGCCATTGAAATATATAAGAAAGTTCTGGAGATAGATCCATCCGATGAGGAAGCGCTTAAGAATATTTCAATCGATTTTCTTGCACTGAAGAGGTTTGAAGATGCGCTCGAATGGTCGTCTTCCGCACTCGCCTATTATCCGAAAAATGCAATCCTTTGGCGTGTCAGAGGAGACAGTCTTTTTGCACTTAAGAGATTTGAAGATGCGACGGAGGCATTTGCAAAAGGTGTAGAAATCGAGCCAGATAATAGCAAGCTTTGGTATTCGAGAGGACTTTCGCTCGAAAGTGCCAGGAGATTCGAAGAAGCACTTGCTTGTTATGAAAAGGCGCTTTCTCTCGATCCGAACGACAAGAATACATGGATAAGCAAGGGCGTAACTCTTGAATGGCTCGAGAGGTATTCAGAAGCGCTTGCATCGTACGATGTTGCCGTTGAGATGGACAAGGATAATAGATTTGTGCATATCAGGAGGGGTTATGTGCTTTCGAAGCTCGGCAGACACGACGAAGCCGTGGCAGCCTTCGATCGAGCGCTTGACATCATGCCAAAGGATGTCGAAACACTGGATGCAAAAAAACACTCTTTGAAGGCACTGGGCAATTTCAGGGAGATTATTGATACATGCGATCTGATTATCAAATTGGATTCAAAGAATAGGAATGCCTGGCTTGATAGGGGCATTGCTGCGCACAAAATTGGAAATCTCGATGAAGCGATTAGGTCATTCGATAGGGCACTTGAGATTGATCCTTACGATTCAGTGGTGCTCGAACATAAGAAGGCTGCAGTGGTAGAGACAGGCGACGCAAATGAAATCATAAAAGTTACAAACAGAATACTTCAGGTTAATCCTAAAAACAAGCTCGCATGGATTGACAGGGGGAACGCGCTTGAGAAAATTGGTCGCCTAGAAGAAGCGGCAGAAAGTTATGACAGAGCAATTCAAATCGACCGCACTGATAAGATCCCCTTTTACCACAAAGGTCTTGTGCTCACCGAACTCGGTCGATATAGAGAAGCAGTAGAGGCTTTTGATCACGCCTATAGGCTTGATCCAAGCGATCCATATGCACTTGACAATAAGGGCAGGGCGCTGCTCTTAATGCACAATTTTGTGGACGCTTTGAAGGCATTTGAACAATGCACGAAGATTTCACCGACGATATCCCAGTTTCATACAGATAGAGGCCGGGCGCTTGCATCTCTTGATAGAATAGGAGAAGCTGTTGAGGCATTTGACCGTGCTATTCAGCTCGATCCGTCGGATGCACAGGCTTGGAAGTACAAGGCAGGTGTCTTATTCAAAATGGGGGAGTATGAGGAAGCCGCTGCCTGCTATGGCAAAGCGATAGAGCTCGGCGTTGAAGATGCGGCAGTTTATAGATTCAGAGGTAAGGCTTTGGAGAAATTGGGGCGGTTTGAGGAGGCGCTTGAGAGTTATAAGAAATCAATAGCGATCGATGCTGGTGAACCTTCTGTGTGGCTGAATCTTGCAAATATACAATTCAAACTAGGGGATCTCGAAAGCACAGTGGCAAGTATTGAGCGATCACTTGAGCTCGACTCAAATAACAAGGACGCATGGCTAATAAGAGCTGAGGCCATGCGAAAATCTGACAATTTCGACGAAGCTGTTCGATCGTACGATAAAGTTATCGGTCTCGATCCAAAGGAGAAGGCGGCTTGGGCCGGAAAGGGAATGGTCTTGCTACGCCTCAATCGTTACGAGCAAGCGAAGCGTGCGTTCGAAAAGGCGCTCGAGATCGACCGGGATTATTCGCCTGCAATTGATGGCCTGAAATCGGCTGAGGAAATGCTCAAAGAGCAGGAGGTTGCCGCATACGCGGGGAGACTCTTGGAATATGAATATCATGTCGGGAAGAGGGTGACCAGAGAAGACGCTTTTCGTGAAGCTGGAATTCCATTTTCGTATCTTGATGATGTTGTGAAATACCTAGATCGGAAGGAAACGGTCAATGTGAACGCACTCACCGATCAGGAATTTGATGAGTACGAGAGGCTTTCGCGGCTTGTGATTCTTGCCGCTTACCGCAATCCAAATATCGGGCGATACGGAATGCGACTTTGCGACGTATACATGCATCTGCCAGAAAAGAATATTCAAAAGGCAAAGAAGATCATGGCGTATATTGAATCAGTCAACAATATGGACTTTTCATCTGCTAGAGCAGACGAGCGCGCTGAACGGTTCTTAAAGGCTGCTTTGAACTTGCCAGAAGACCAACGATCAGCTTTAGGTCTAATGGAGAATCTCGGGCTCGGGATTTACAATGCGAGAAAGCTCGTGGCGATCATGCGTTCGTTGAGATCGGAAACATATAAGGCGCCAGCTGTAAAAGTCAAGGAATTCCCCGAGGAGCCGCATCTCGTGGACATTGAGAGAAAGGAAAAGCAGAAGTCGCTCGAAACGAAGAGTGAAGTTGCTTATAAGCCCCCAACTCGTGAAGAATATGAAATTCACCGCCGCCCAGGAAAGCAGCAGAAAGAAACTGAAACGGAAGAACTAGAAGACCTCAGGGGTCGCCGATGCCTCTTCCATGGAAATGTCGCGGCCAGCAGATGCTTATCCTGTGGCACCTTGCTCTGTACTGATTGCTTAAGTAAATCGAATTACTGTCCGCGCTGTGGCTCTCCGATTTCGAAAAAGAGCTCGAAGATTGAGGAACCAAGGGAACCTGGTAAACCATCCGATTCCACCAGCGCTGCAAAAGGCAGCAGTGAGGAGGACAAGAGCTCCAGGGACTGGTCAAGACTGTGACGGGCTGCTTATTATATCTCAATAGGCCATCACATCAGTCTTCATGATTTCCCTTAGAAGTGCAGTTGCATAGCAGCCGCGGTGGAGTGCAAACGATATGAAGACTTCGTTATCTTTGACATTATACTCCAGATTCTTGATCGATGCAAGTATCTCTCTTCTACTACCTTTTGAGCTACACTGTGGAGCCTCGGGAACGATAAAATCTTCTTTGCTCACGCCTTCGCTCAGGATTATCTCCTTCTCTATTTCTCCCATTTCACCTTCGGCAAACTCGCTTTCAGATCCGAAAAGCACACCACTAATGAACGCTTTCTTTTCACGGACTTTCCTCTCGACAAGATCTATGTTTTCCCTAGTGACAAGGATATGGCGTTCATGATCCGGCAATCCTCTTTCATCAGCTGGCAGAATGATGTCTCCGATGACTGGTTTGTTAAGGTCCAAACCCCTTTTTATGCGCTCACTAAGGATCCTGTTAAAAAGATACGACTGGTACGCGTGCACAAACATCATCTGAAGATTTGCCGGTAAAGAACGTATTGCTCCAACATAGTCATTTGGATGTTTAACAAGGTGTGCAATTACCGTCCTTTCAAACATGAGTTTTTTTGGAAAGGTCTTCAAAGCTCTTTCAAAATCCCAAGTTTCGTTGAGTTCCCTGCGAACTTCTTTTGTCTGTTCACTTTCATATTCTGTCGGGGATGCCGTGTACGTCAAAACGGCACTTTTGAAATCTCCTTTTATGATATATCTGCCCACGTAATGTGTGACGGGTCGCACTGCACCGAATCGCTGGACACCAAAAAAATTTGGAAAACCGCCTGCCTCGTTGAGAATTGAAATCGTATTATCGAGTAAACGCAGGAGTTCTTCATCGGTGTGTAGGCACTCTCTTATTCTTATTCTGAAAGTGTTCCCGATGAGATCCCCTATCAAAATCGGTTTTCTTGAACGATAGGCATCCGAAATGATTACCTGATGAAGATTGATTGATAACACTGCCTCCAATGGCGCTTCAAATGACATGAGCTGAGTTGTAATAGCCCTTTTATCTTTGGTTCCTGCGAATCCGATTTTATTTCTGCTTATTCTTAACGCTCTTGATAACTGTCTAACGAGCCTATTCATTTCCCAATTCGTTGACGTAACCTTAGCAATTGTATACGCTCCACGATCATCTCTTTCAGGAAAAATAGGAATTTCTTCAACAACGAAATCTTCTGGAAATTTTCTCAGTCGCCCCCCAATTCCTGGGGTTTTCGTAAGAAAAACCTCTATCCCGAGCTCCTTTTCCCTCGGGCCACTTGGGGTGTAGTCCATAATTTCATTTCATTTCCTTTTCGAGTTTTTCCCTGGCTTCTTTAAATTGATTTGCAAGTGATTTCGAAACGCGTTTAAGAGCTGTCTGAGGCTTACCATTCTTGACCTTCACATAAAGGACAGGAAAATCAAGTTCGGGGTGCCCTGCTGTAAATTTGACCTCAGCAACTCCCTCATCCATAAGAAGTTCGCTGACAAGCGGAGAAATTAACGTCATATCAGCGTCCTTGACGCGAACCTTAATGGAATCTTTGTCTTTTTCAATAAGTTCAAGTTCCATGCACCGACCTATCCTCCACGTTTTTATAAATTTTTTGATAGTAACCTCATTCTTCTATCTTCTTCAACTGGCGTTTGTACATATTCAAGAGTTCATCGCTTGTAGTTGCTTCTCTTGCGTTCTTGTCAAACCTCATTCTGCCTGTAAATCTTGGAAATCTGATCGCTAGACCAGCATCCCTTTTAATTTTCGAGTAAGAGCATGTGTGCGTAGGACTCAGCGTAATCTCCGATCCCAGAACTTCAAGTACTACGGCGGGCTCGAACCAGTAATCAGCCTCGAGATTGGACCAGACCCTAGGGTGAATTCCCTGTAATTTATACGGTGCGAGCATCGATGGCAAACCTGCAAGCATATCATCGTCAAATCCGCTTCCAAGTTTGCAGACAGTCTCAAATCGGTCCTCCTTATCATTATAAGTCGCCATGAGTAGTGCCCCGTACGTCCCCTTTCTCCTCCCCCTTCCTGCAAAAGCTCCAACAACGACAAGATCAACAGTGTCTGACATTTCGGATCTGTATTCCTTCTTATATTTGATCCACAAAAAACCACGAGCGCCTGCTCTATATACAGAATCCTCCCCTATCGATTTCGCCATTAGTCCTTCACAACCGTCCTTGAGAGCCTCCTCAAAAAACCGCTCAATCTCATCTACTTTGCTTAGGATTTTTATTTCTGAAAGTTGAACGTTCTCAGACGGCCTTATGCATCTCTCGAGCGCTTTTCGTCTTTCAAGAAAGTTCTTTTCAGTTAGATCAATTCCATCCAAATACAGGCAGTCGAAAAGGAATGTCCTCACAGGGTAATCTTCAATGGCTATAGACAAATCGTATTTTCTTCCCCTCCTGTGCGACACTTCCTGGAAGGGAAGCATCTCTCCCGTATTTATGTCTACTGGAACGCACTCGCCCTCGAGAATTGCATCTTTGGAAACAAACGCCTCCCGAAGAGCGCTCACTACATCTGGAAACTGTTCAGTTAGGTCCTCAAGGCGACGTGAAAAAAGTCTGATCTTTTTTTCGCAATCGATATGTGCCTGAACGCGAACGCCGTCGTATTTGTATTCAAAGGCACACAGGCCACCCATTTTTTCAAGGATTTCTTGCGGCGAGGACAACCGTTCTGCTAGCATAGCTCTTATTGGATTGCCAACAGATACGCTGATTCTCTTCACAGCTTCGATACCTTCTTTACACAACACCTCCCCAACAAGCCCCAGATCAGATGTTATATTGAAAGCCCTTTCGATGGTTTCTCTATCTTCTTTTCTGGCAAAAGCTTGAGAAAGTGCATCCAAAACCGTCATGTCCGCCACGCCGAGCCTCATTTTTCCTGTGACGGTTCTAGCTATGTACTTTGCTTCGACTGGACTTGCATCATGAAGAATATCGGCAAGCATTCTGATTTTCAGATCTTGAGAACCGCTTCCTTGGGCTTCGGCGATTTTTCTGAGATTCTCATACACCCTTTCAAGTGTGAGGGGCTCAGAAAAGAGAGTTTTCTGCTTTTTGCCTTCAAATATCTTGAGGGCAACCACACCAGGATCGCCTTCTTTGATGTAAAGATCCTGGATTGTCTGCTCCTTGATACCTGATGTAAACGCAATTGACTTCAGCAAAAGCTTATCTGCCATACCTAATTTCAATGGATAGAAATCTGGAAATATCTGCCCCTGGGTAAGATAAATTATTCTTTTAAGCAGTCTGCAGTCGGCCTTTGCAAAGAATTCGCTCAAAATGTCAGTCATCTCAAGTCTACTGGTCGTTGCCTCCAGTGCTCCGTAGACCTTGACGAGTTCACTGTATAGCACAATTTCTCAATAAGAATCGAAGTATATTAAGTTATGAATTTTCGCATCTACCCGATCCATTTCCTTAAATTGTGAATAAGCAGATCATCTAAAATTACCAGATTTTTTTAGTCATTTGAAATCTAAAAGCGTTCTTTGCTCTTTGTTTTCCTGACTTTTTTTACGCGTCACAGAATCCTTATCAAGACTTTTTCCCACTTTTTCATCTTGTGTAGTGTTTTCCAGTTCCCTGCTCAACTGAAATAGCCTTCGCCTCATCACCTTCTCTTTTCTCTGGCTTGCAAAGAAATAAGCATCATCTTTAGTGCCGCGGGTTTTCAGAATGACAACTCTTCCAGGTCTTCTACGCCCCGTTCTACCTCTCCGCTGGATGCTCCTGATTTCAGAAGGAACAGGCTCATAGAATACCACCAAGTCTGTTGAGGCAACATCTAATCCCTCTTCTCCAACCGATGTAGCTACAATGACATTAATCTCTCCATTTCTGAATTTCTCCAGAACTTCGACTTGTTCCTTTTGTTTAAGTCCCCTTTCGTCTCCCCTCTCTGCCTGTCCGATGAGCTTTGCCACCCTAGCCCCCTCAATCGAAGAAATCTTGCTAGCGACGAGATCGCATGTGTCTCGGTAATGTGTAAACACTATAACCCGCGACTCCGGATGTGCTATAATCTGATTTGATACGATGCTCATGACCCTTGAGAGTTTTGGATGTTCCATTTTTATTTTTCTTAGGTATTCTTCGATTCTCTCAAATAGTTCCGATTTGACCAATGATTTAGAAGACTTCGAGGCACCTTCGGACATCGCTTCATTCTTCATTCGCTCAAGATAATTTGCAAGCGCTGACATTCCCTGCGTTTCTGCAAGCTCAAGCGCATAATTTATCTTGAGAGCCATCGCCTGCAAACTTAAACCCTTATAAAGTTGGCTTCGTTTTTCCCCTGAATTGAGTCGGCTCTGGATATCATTACCAATCTCCAAGAGGTACTTTTTCGTTACTGGCCTCTTTGGATCGATCAATCCCAGAGATACGAGATCTTGAACGCACGAATCGAACTTTGATCGCAGCAGATCAGCCAACCTCTTCATTTCTTGGGGAATTTCGACTTCTACGATTTGGAGATCGACTTCTTGTACATAAGGCGCTACGTCAGAATCACTTTCAGAACGCACCTCGACCTTCTGTATTCCTAGATTTCGGCATACTTGTTCGATCTTACTCGTACTGCTACCAGGTGAGGCAGTCATCCCCATGACAAGCCGGCCTAGTTCTTTGAATTCCTCCGCAATTTTAACATAAGGATAATTTCCAACGGCTCTGTGAGCTTCGTCAAAGATTATAAGAGATACGTTCTTCAGGCTGATTCTTTCGTATTTCAGATCGTTCGCTATGACCTGAGGGGTTGAAACGACGACGTCGTTTTCAATCCATTGTACCTCACGTTCTGACGGATCGACTTCACCGGTGAGGCACGTGATTTTCTTTTGCAAAAGATTTTCACGGAGGAAAGATGCGTGCTGCTCCACTAAAGGTTTCGTGGGGGCAAGAAATAGAACTTTTCCACCCTTCATTAGTAAAATGTCTGCGATAACTCGTAGTGCTATAACTGTTTTGCCCATTCCAGTAGGAAGAACGATGAGGGTCGAACCACTTAAGCATGCCTTTGATAACTTTGCCTGGTATATTCTATCCTCGATGGCATTCGGTCTAATCAGGGGGTGCTGTACAAACACGCAATCAAATCGGTCAAATAATTAAAGAAAGTTTTGGAAGGGATAATAAAACTGTTAACTTCTTGGTTATCCTGAAACAAATTAGTGGCAACCGCCACCGCAGGAATCGCATCCGTTAATATTTGGGTTGTGAATAATCAAACCGGAACCCTGGGGTGTTTCTATGTAATCGATCTTGCAGCCCTCGAGTAATTCCTGCGTTTCTTCATCGTAATAGAAAGAAAATCCTTCCTGCTTGTCCTCGACATCTCCTTCTTCTTTCTTTTCTTGAAAGGCCATGCCAAATTGGGGTCCTGAGCATCCGATACCAGCAATGTAAATTCTGATGCCATATCCCTTTTTGTCATTCTTCTCGATAAGATCATTTATGAACTTGTTCGCTTCTTCAGTGATGTATACCATATATATTGCACCTTTCAACTTTGACAAACATGCGACTATTTAATACCTTTCCCTTATGGATGATCGATAGTGCTATCGTTGAGACAAGAAGATAAGTGATCAACTGTTCTCCGACATCGATTCGATCAAGGAGAAAGGGTTAAGTTCCTCGATTTATGTTCCGAATTACGCATGATATTTGGGAGATTTCCTCAATTTTCATTTCGAATATGCAAAAACCAGGATCTACCTATTCTTGCAAAAATTAGCAGGGAAAACATGGCACACATTGTCCGATCAGCATGGGGGATCGAGTGGAAGGATGAATTTTTGCTGGACACTCTGCTTGATCACGATGCCTATACTGAAATTTTAGAAATAGATGGAGAAATCGTCGGTTATTTTTGTATCTTCATAGATAAATCAAGAGTCTTTATTGCGTCAATCCAGGTCGCTCGGCATTATCGTCACTGTGGGTGCGGCTCGGCTATGATAAAAAGGATTGAAACCATTGCATCGTGTTCAGGATGTGAGAGAATCGAACTCTGGGTTCAGGTGAATAATGAAAATGCCATTGGTTTCTATGAACACATGGGATTCAAAATTGTGGCCAGGCAAAGGAATAACCTATTGATGAGGAAATATGTCAAACAGCACGGAAGGAGTAAGCTCTTCAAGGGTTCGCTGCAGAATAATGGAAGGATGTTAGATGGGAGAACATTGGCTTGAAATGGCAAAAGCTCTCGTACTCATCAAAGACGGTAATATTACCGTGTTGAGCGACCCATTGATCAAGAAGTGTCCTTTAAGAAAAGAGCTCTATGGATGCGAGATTGAAACTAGAGAATCTGTAGAAATGGTTCTGCGGAAACATATGGAAGAATATGGGATGTACGGTCCTTCTAGAATTCTCGAGTCGAAAGAAAAGCCTGTTTCATTTGGTGCCTCAGAAATTTTAATGGATGGCATGGCTGAAGGTCTCATCGATTCTGCTGTTGTAGTATGTGAAGGTGCTGGCACGGTCATCGTGACAAAACCAGAGATTCTTCAAGCCTTAGGCGCTCATATGACGGGCCTTCTCAAGACTGATCCAATTCCTGAGATAATGACTCAATTGAAGAAAAAGGGCTGCATTGTCGATGAGCGCTGCAGAATTGATCAAGTCCAGGGTTTTATTAAAGCCGTTGAACTCGGATTTCGAAAGATCGCTGTGACGATCACGGGGCAAAAGGCAGAAGATGCGAGAAGGCTAAGAGAGATCGGAGAGACTTCTGGAACCCAGCCAATAATTCTTGCAGTTCACAATACGGGGATAACAGAGGAGCAAGCTTCTTTACTTGGGCATTTTGCAGATATCGTATGGGGGTGTGCCTCAAAAAATGTAAGGGAAATCGTTGGAAGAGAGGCTAAGTTGCAGATTGGTGTCGCCATACCCGTCTTTGCTGTGACATCTATAGGTAAGAAGCTCGTACTTAATCGTGCTTACCATTTTGAAGACAAACTCGTTATTCATCGAGCTAAGTTGCCCTATGAGATTGAAGATCGTAAGCCGGAACCGCTTTTGTGATTATTTGTGATTAATAAAATGGAATAGTATTCCTTGCATTATCTGGATATATTCTTATTTTAGGTAGGACAAACCGAAGCATATTGAGCAAGTTCTAATATTTCCTTCGTCCATTGATGAGCGAGCGTAATGAATATTGGCTTCAGATACGGCAATAATAAAATTTTTGCAGAAGTGCCTGAGGAAAATATTCTATGGGAAATATTTCCAAGTGATCTTCCACCATTAGCTGATGAGCGACAAGCCATTAGAAATTCAATTGCGAATCCGATAGGCACTATGACATTATCTTCACTTGTCAAGCCAGGAATGAAGGTTGTTATCATCTCTGACGACTTTACTCGCTCCACACCAAGGAAGAAAATTCTGCCAGCATTACTCTCAGAATTAAACGAAGCAGGTGTGCGAGATGAAGAAATTACGGTACTTATTGGATTGGGTACTCACCGCTACATGACGCAGGCAGAAATCAAGAGAGATTTCGGAGAAGATGTTGTATCAAGAGTGAAGGTTTTTAATCATGAATGGATGAATCCTGAGAATCTTGTTTTCATCGGTACGACGGAAAATGGCACGCCTGTGACGATCAACAAAATTGCGTATAAGGCCGATTTCTTGATAGGGATTGGTAGCATAGTTCCTCATTGCTGGGCTGGATACTCAGGAGGCTCAAAGATCGTCCAACCTGGAATATGCGGACCTGAGACCACTGCCGCAACACACCATTTGATTTTTGACGATGATAAAAAGGTCCTCGAATATGCAGGCCAGCGGGGGAATAAAGTGATGCAAGAGATGAGGGCAGTTGCCAAGAAGGCAAAGTTGCGGTTCATTGTAAATTCTGTTTTTAATAGCAAGGGTCAAGTTGTGAGAGTTGTCGCTGGTGATCCTGTTGATGCTCACGAGGCCGGAATCGGGGATTCCGAGCATATCTTTGTGCGAGAGGTAAACAATAAAGTCGATATAGCGATCGTCGAAGCATTTCCAGCAGATCTCGATATGTGGCAGGCAACCAAACCCCTTTCGTATGTCAGAAGGGTGGTTAATGACGGAGGAACGGTCATTTTTATCACCGCAGCACCTGATGGAATTTCGCCGACTCATCCGTTTCTTGCTGAGAAAGGACGATACTCCTACGAGGAGCTTAAAGAAATGGCGGCTATGGGTCTTGTAAATGACAGAGTGGCGTGCTCTCTACTTATGCTTATAAAAAAGGGCGTTGAAGGGATCGATGTAATCGTCGTCTCGGACGGGCTTACAGAGGAAATGGCGTCGAAAATGGCAATGCATCATGCAAAGTCAATAAGCGATGCCCTCAATAGCGCTCTTGAGAAACATGGAAGAAACGCTACTATAGGCGTTATACATCATGGCGGAGATGTCTTGCCGGTTCTGAAGCGGAGTGTGGGAAAATGAATGCGAAGGCGATAAAGATTGATGAGAAAGATAACGTGGCCACTGCAATTGCTGAGATTAAAAAAGGGGAGATAGTTATAGTCAAAGGTAAGGTTGAGGAACAGATTAAGGTAATCCAGGATATTCCTTTTGGCCACAAGTTTGCGACGTCATTGATTGAAAAGGGAGCGAATGTTGTCAAATACGGCGAAGTCATCGGAAAAGCAACCTCTATGATACAGGTAGGGGAGCATGTTCATGTCCACAACATAGAAAGTCTGAGAGGGCGAGGAGACCTTGTTCGCGGAGTTCTCGAGGGTTGAGAGCGCATGAGAGATGACTTTTTTCTGGGCTTTGAGAGAAACAAATGCGCCGGCACTAGGAATTACGTCGCTATTCTACCATCAGTGGTATGTGCCAATGAGGTTGCGAGGATAATTGAAGAAAGAGTTGATGGGACCAGAGCGTTCCTCCATCATCAGGGCTGCATACAGATGGGAAGGGATCTGGAACAAACATTTAGGTCACTTCTTGGTTTTGGGCTAAATCCGAATTGTCATTCAGTACTCGTTATTGGTTTGGGATGCGAGGCGATTGATGCCGAGAAACTTGCCAATGAGATAGCGAAGAGCGGCAAACCTGTTGACCTGATTAAAATTCAGGATATGGGAGGGACTCTTAGGAGCGTGGACAAAGGCATAAAGATTGCAAGAGAATTCGTAGAAATCGCATCACAACAGCATCGGAAGCAAATCCCAGTTTCAGAGTTGACGATTGGAGTAAAGTGTGGAGCCTCAGATACGACCTCGGGTATAGCATCAAATCCCGCAACGGGAGTTGCAGCTGATATGATCATAGAAAGAGGCGGACGTGTAATTTTCGGGGAGACAACAGAAGTAATTGGGGCAGAGCACGTTTTGGCAAGAAGAGCTTTGACAAGTGACGTTGCTGAGAGACTTTACAAAGCCGTTGAGCGTATCGAAATGGAAGGCAAAAAAATGGGGGTTGATTTGAGAGGTTCTCAGCCAACGCCTGGAAATATAAAGGGCGGACTTTCTAGCATCGAGGAAAAGTCGCTAGGCGCAATTCGTAAAGCAGGTACTTCTCCCCTGGTAAGCGTAATTGAGTATGCTGGACGACCGAATGATAAGGGACTTATTTTTATGGACTCACCTGGGCGTGAGGTAGAAGTTGTCTCGGGATTTATGGCTTCTGGTGCACAGGTGATCGTTTTTTCAACAGGACTCGGCGCTCCGTTCGGTCTTCCTGTCGTGCCAGTGATCAAGGTGACGGGCAATCCCAAAACAGCAAAATTTCGACAGGATGATATTGACTTGGACGTGTCAAACATAATCAATGGCGAAGAAACGATCGAAAATGCAGGCAAAAGAATATATGATGAAATTATCGCCGTGGCGTCAGGCAAACTCGTGAAGTCTGAAATTCTTGGATATCGTTTCGTGGATATCTGGAGGATTGGGCCAACTTTGTGATATCTATCTGGTAATTTTCTCGAGTCCTAGGTTGATCTTTTGAAAAGAAACACCAGTGCAACGATCCTTATGAAATCATCAGCTGGATTTTGTTTCATATCTAGCCGCTCCACACAGTTCCCATCGGGTTCAATTGATTATGATTTCTCCATTCTGGTCGTCGATCTGGTTAGTGTTAAAACAAACATCTTAAAGGTTCTAGGCAAACCTTTCCGATCAGCCGATGGGGGGGCGGGCTACTTACGTCAAAGGATTCGGTTGACAATTGCATCATCAAGTTAATATTTGAATGTTAAAATGAGAAAAATATTCCTAGCATTGGTTCAATTCATGTAAGGAAATGCTTATTTTCATTTATCTCATAACTGTGCGCCAAGCATGGATGAATTTTCTGGTAATAGTCTGCAAAGTGTTGAAATAACTTTGCGGAGAGACCTCGGACTACTAGAGGTGTTAATGATCGGCATAGGGCCGAATATAGGCTCCACAATCTTCGTATTAGTCGGTATTGCCATCGGTATTGCAGGACCTGCCATCATTTTGGCGCTGGTGCTCAACTTTATTATTACATTGTTAACAGCAATGTCGTACGCTGAGTTATCAAGCGCCTTCCCAGAAACGGGTGGGGGATATCTTTGGATCAAGGAAGCCTTGTTCCCTCCCTTTGGATTTCTCGGAGGATGGATGTCCTGGGTGGGTCATTGCATTGCATGTGCGGTTTACGCCTTAGGTTTCGGTCTGGGAGTAGGCGCACTTTTTTCTCAGTACAATATCCATTTTGGCATTTCACAAGAAATGGTTTCTAAGTTGTTCGCCGTTGGCATCTCAATTTTCTTTATTCTCTTAAATTACCGTGGGGTCAAAGGAGCTGGCAGGTCTGAGGTGATCATTTCAGTAATGCTTATTGGAATTATCCTGGTTTACATTCTTTTCTGCTTTATTGCGCTAGCAAATGGTAATGGTGCGATAAATGCATTTGAGCCATTTGTTCCTATGGGATACATGAGTATTGCCACATCAATGGGATTTACTTTTATGATATTCGAGGGTTACGAGATTGTGGCCCAGACTGGGGAGGAAACAAAAAACCCTGAAAAGACTGTTCCTCGGGCCATGTTTCTTTGCATTTCAATCAGCACCGCCCTTTTCCTTATAATAACTGCTCTAACCCTGGCTGTCATAGGATGGGAGCCTGTAGCTGAGATGGCTGCGGCAGGTAGAGGCCAAGATGCCCTCGTTGTTGCTGCTCAGAGGGTGGTTCCATTTGTCGGTGGTGCTATCATATCCGTTGGCATTGTGATCGGCTCGATTGCTGCAGTCAACTCGGTGATTTTTTCGGCTTCAAGGGTTTCATTTGCAATGGGACGTGATGGAAACCTACCAACTATCTTTGGTAAACTTAGCGCAAAGAATCATACCCCTTCCATTGCAATCTTCTTTAGCGGGAGCATCATCATCTTCGCCTCAGCTCTGTTACCAATTGAGCGAGTTGCGGCAGTCGCGGATATACTGATTCTCTTGCTTTTCATTCTCGTAAATATATCGGCATTAGTTCTGAGATGGAAAAGACCAGATGCTAAGCGACATTTTCTCATTCCGCTCTTTCCAGTAATTCCATTGATCGCAATTGGTGCAAAAGTGTTTCTTGCCGCCTCCTTATTTAGATTTGAACCCCTTGCATGGTATATTGCGCTCGCCATAATTTATGCAGGTCTCTTCATCCATTACTTTGCCAAGGGAAGAAAGGAAATCGAGAAAATAGAGTTGCCAGAAAGAATACCACTAACACCTGATGAATTAAGGAAATTTAGAATACTCATACCTCTTGAAGATCCAAAAAATATTGGTTTGATAGATTTGGGATGCATAGTGGCGTCGAAGAACCAGGGAGAAATTCTTCTAATGAATATCGTAGAAATACCCACAACTGTTCCGCTGGACGCAATCGATAAGAAGCTCATAGATGGAAGAAGAAAAATGCTCGAAAAGGTCAAAGTTTATTCAGAGCTCAGAGGCGTGCCCACAAGAGCGGTTGTCTCAGTATCCCACGACGTTGTAACAGCCATTATCGATACTGCCCAAGAAGAAGCCGCCGATATGATAATACTTGGATGGAAGGGTTATTCGCGAACAAAGAAAAGAATATTCGGCAGGAAGATGGATGATATACTCAGACGTACCCCGTGTGATGTAATTATAATGAGAGACGAAGAAAAACTGAGACCAGAAAATATCCTTATTCTTTCTGGAGGGCTCTGGCATGTGAGTAAGGCGACAGAAATTGCTGCCGAGATTGCAAGAATAGAAGGTGCCAGGATAACGATTCTTAATGTTATCGTCGATGAAAAATATCGATTAAAGGCTCTTGATTACTCAAGGCGACTGATGAAGATTGTGGAACGTGCTGGTGTTCCCGTGATCACTAAAGAAATCAGACCCGAGACCATTGTTGGGGGCGTCGTAGCTGAATCGATGGATTATGATCTTCTAGTAATAGGGGTTACTGCTGGCAAACGGTGGAAGAAGTTCATCTTTGGTCCTACACATGACAAGATTGTGCAAAATGTCAAATGTCCTGCGATCATATACGAGCGTGTTGCGAGGAAGCAGGAACCTGGGATCGGTGGACAAGTTTCTGACAGGATCGACTCCGATCAATTGAAGTCTAGTGCTACCGATAATGAAGATATCTGAAGGACTATATTATCTGGAATCTGCAATTTCCTGGAGATAATTTTTCATGAGATCTCTGTTGTAGCTTATTGGGAATGTTTTTTGATTCGGAAAATTGAGGGATTTCTCATAATACAGTCTCGCAAATTTTGCCGATTTAACCAATACTTAAGCATGCAAATATAGATACTGTCTGCAAGACCAGGATCAGGGAAATTAAAATGTTTTATTGAGAAATGTTCAGGGATGTAAAAATAAGTAGTCATTAATCCCATGGCCATACTTATACGGTTTTTTAGAATACACTTTGCTTTTCTCGCCAGATTAAAGGCTTTAATGGTATGCGAAAACAGGGAGAAAATTACATTAATGGTATAGCTGGTCCGATATAGGTATTGCAATGAAGTTTATCGGCATCGATTTAGGGTGGAAGATGAATCCTCCTCGAACCAATGGAACGGCTGTTTGCATGATGAATTTGAATGGGGAAGTTGAAGATATCGAATTGCTGACAACGGACGAGGATATTCTTGAAAGGCTGATTTTGAACGAGGATGCTTGGGTTGGAATTGACGCCCCATTGATGATGCCTGATGAGGGGCGACTACGAAAATGTGAAAGAATCCTCTTTTCAAGAGGTATTCGTCTACTTCCAACAAATCGTCAATTTTCAATCAAGCGATTCGGAGGATGCCGTGGTGAGCGGCTCGTTGCGAAATTGAACTTACTTGGTTTTGAATTAAGAAATTGTCATCATCCAAAAGGAAAGGCGATTTTTGAAGTATACCCATATGGGATTCTTTACGCAATTACAAACGGCAACGTCCCTCGATACAAAAAAGGCCGGAAGGAAGTACGTCGCAAGGGCATTTTGGAAGTATTAGATGGTATAATAAGCTGGGAACATTCGATTAGAATACCAAAAGGACTGAAAGAATCTATTTTATCGGATCAGAATCTCGCGGCCGCGGGAGATATGATCGATGCACTCCTTTGTGCAGTATGCGTGTATTCGCACTGGATTTATATTGGAATGCGAACTGAATGTTTAGGTGAAGAATCGGATGGTCTTATCTTGTTGCCAATCATGGAGGGAAATCGTTGAATGAAGAACATGATAGCAAGCTGAAATCTATTTCCGAATCAGTTGCAGAGAATTACGGGGTAAAGCTGATCCATGCTGAGTTTTCTCCTTTCAAAGAACTAAAAGCTAAATGGAAAAGGAATGGAACAGCGATTGAATTGTGCATATCGGACTACTTGCAGTGGGCAGATGAAGAGGTCCTTACTGAGTTTATTCATGCAGTAATGAGAAGGATCATCTATGGTAGAGACTCCAACCTATATGGAGATGCTCTCAAGAAATGGATCACTACAGAAGAATTTGCAAAAAGGAATAGACCAATTTACCTGTCACGGAGCAAAAATCTGAAACTTTCTCCGAGCGGTTCGGTATATAATCTTGAAGATATTCGTGACCAACTGATATCTAAAGGTCTCATCCAAGATTCTTCAAATGCATTTATTACATGGACCATCAATGGAAACAGAAGTCGTGTAGGGTACTGCAGCCTAATCATGAAGGTGATAGCGATAAGTTCGACTCTTGACTCGCACGCAATTCCCGTAACAGTGCCATCATATGTGTTGTATCATGAGCTCTTACATCTCGAGCTTGGCAAGCACAATCTCACATCGGGACATGATAACGAATTCAGAATGCTCGAGAGAAAGTTTCCCAACTGGATAGAGGCTAAAGAATTGTTGAAAAAGTTATCAAAGCGAAACTCTGGACAAGCAGAAAGATCTTTTCGAAAGGATTTTAGACGCGTGAGAGATGATGAATCATGAATTCTACCTCTTCAAAGAAACGCTTTATCAAGAATCTTGTCGCTGGAGAAGAAATTGACGAACTTTTTTCTATAAAGTACAAAAAGCCACCCCGAAAATACGCGCGTGGTTATATGTTTGAGTTGCGCATTTGCGATAAGACCGGTCAGATTAATGCAAAGTACTGGGGAGGAGCGGACGAAGAGTCAGTTCAAAGACTTTACGAGAGTCTGAAAGAGGGCGATGTAATTAGAATTAAGGGAACAGTTGCAGAGTACAACAACGTTCTTGAAATTGGGGTTAGTGCTGATAAAGGACATTCTATCAATTTGATCCCAGATGGAGAATACAATGTCCGAGATTTCGTTGCAGTTAGCGATAAAGATCTTGATCAGATGATTTCTAGTCTAAATGCGATGATAAGAAAAGTGGATAATGTTCACCTCCGATCGCTTCTTGTTCACTTCTTTTCCGACGAATCGTTTGTTGAGAAATTTAAGCATTCACCAGCATCGATGTCTATTCACGGATTTTGGATAGGCGGACTGCTCGAGCACACGCTTCGCGTAACACAGCTCTGCGAGTTCCTATCAAGGTTATTTCCAACCCTAGATCGTGATTTGCTCATTGCCGGTGCAATTCTACATGATGTGGGAAAAATTGAAGAATATACCATCTCAACGAGTATCGAAGAAACGGATGACGGAATGTTCAGGGGACATTTGGTAATAGGAGAAGAAATGATCTCAAGGGCATGTGATTCAATCACCGAGTTTCCCCGCTCTCTGAAACTCAAGATTTGCCATATTATTTTGAGCCATCACGGAAAGCCTGAATTTGGATCTCCAAAGATTCCCGTTTTTCCTGAAGCAGTTGCTGTCAGTTTAGCAGATGACGTGGAGTGCAAAATAGAGCAGTATCTCAGAGCAAGGGAAGAAGCATCAACAGATAACGATTGGTTCTGGAGTAAGAGGTTGGGATCAGTCTATCTGCGCTAATCCTTCTCTAATTCGAAATAATAAGAACACTTTGGCAGTCCCTTGAGTTGATCTGGGTGCCATGGGAATGCTTCACAAAACGAAGGTCTCTTTGAATAAATTGTGCATGTCCACACGTTATCAATTAGTGCCAGAAACTGGCATTGTCCGTTCTCTGGTAATCCATTATTTAAATAGAAATTTCTGGCCTCTTCATCAATTTCGAAGCGCGGTTTGCAGCAATCTCCACACCGATTGCATTCACCCTTTCTAATAAACCTGACCAACGTTAAATGAATGGAATTCTTCGATGATTAACATTTCGAGGATCATTTAGGCATCTCAATCGATTATCATAAATTCCAAAATCTTTGTTCCCCAGCCTTAACAAATTGGGTCATCGCAGGGAATCACCCAACTCACCACATTGACCCAGGCTGGGGATTGTAGAGTACCGGGGTTGGTCCCCAGTCATGACCCGATGTCACATCGGAGTTCCTGGAGCGACCCATTATTATCGGTACCCGTATGCCTGAGAATATCAGAGACATCTCAGGCAATTGATATTAATCTGTGTTCACTATATAAACTTAGATGTCTTCTTCCAAAAATGCGCACAACAACCGGTTTCTCTCCAAAGTAGGAGGCAAAAAATGGGTCTTGCAAAGAATATCCTGATCACTGGCATACCAGGAGTGGGAAAAACAACAGTAATTAAGAAAGTCGTGGAGAAACTCGGGGAAAGATGCGGAGGATTTTACACTGAGGAGATCAGATCTGAAGGAATCAGAGTGGGGTTTAAAATCGTGTCGCTCGATGGTAAAACAGGAGTTTTGGCTAGCATTTCGCTAAGCGGCGCTCCAAAAGTCGGAAAATATGGTGTGAATCTGCAGGAAATCAACAATATAGCGGTAACATCAATTGCCGAAGCGATAAGGTCTGAGAAGATTGTGGTAATCGATGAAATTGGAAAAATGGAAGTCTTGTCGCCGCTGTTCAGATCACTCGTAGTATTGGCCCTTGACTCACAAAATGTCGTCATAGCAACGGTATCTGAAAAAGGCAAAGAGGATTTCTTTGATGAGATCAAGATGAGGTCTGATGTAGAGCTTTATGTAGCAACCTTTGAAAATCGCGACATACTTCCAAATATCATCTTGAACCGATTGAGAAACTTTTTATCGGGAGATGAACAATAGAAACACGATGAGTGTACTCATAGGATGCAGTGGCTGGTCATACGACGATTGGATTGGGCGTTTCTACCCTCTTTATCTCGCAAAAAAGAAAGAAGAGTGGTTGCGATATTATGCGCAGTTTTTTAAGACCGTCGAGATAAACAGCACCTTCTACAGACCGCCGAGCGAATTTCTTGTAAGATCATGGATTTCAAAAGGACTGTTATTCGGAGAATTCGAATTTTCGGTCAAAATTCCGCGAGTCGTCACTCACGAATCATTGGTTCAAGGAGATTGCGAAGCTGCCATCAATCAAGCGCTTTCGTTCGAAAGAATTTGTCTTTCTCCACTTGAAGAGAAGGGTCTTCTTGGAGCTGCGCTTTTACAACTCTCACCTCATTTCAAGTATTCTGATAGCTCGCTTAGAATGCTTTCATCACTTCTCTATTCACTCTCGTGTGACAAGTTCAAGTACGCAATCGAATTCCGTCATAATTCATGGCTTGATGGAATTCGAGAGCATGTAATTGAAGATGTTGTAGATATTCTGAGGGAGCATAAGGTCGCTATTGTGGTGGTTGATGGGCCCGGATTTCCCTTCATAGATGAACTGACATCAAATCATGTTTACATTCGATTTCATGGTCGTAATTACGACATTTGGTTCAGTGAAGAAAGGGAGGATGATCCTCGAATAAATCGATACGATTATTTGTATAGCTTGGATCAACTAAGACCCTGGCAAGAAAGAATCGGAAGAATGAAAAATGCTGCAGCAGAGGTTAGGGTTTATTTCAATAATCACGGTAGTGCAAAAGCAGTGAAGAATGCTCTTCAAATGATGGATCTCCTTTCGATACCTCATCGCCAAAAGGATGTACAGGTTCAGAGTCAGATGAAACTCGGCAGATATGGTTCGATTCTCGTATCGAGTGATTCAGAATTGAAACATAATCTAGAAATATAGGTATCTAATTCGGCGTAGGCAAAATCGACGCAGGGAGATTTGAAATGAAAACGTTGTTTGAACCAAAATCCATAGCGGTCGTCGGTGCCGCGAGAGAAGAAACAAAGGTTGGGCACGTTGTTGTCAAAAATCTTATAGCTTCAGGTTTCGAAGGAAGAATCTACCCTGTTAATCCGAAGGCAGATGTAATCTTGGGACTCAAATGTTATGCATCCTTGACTGCTATACCAGATGAAATCGACCTTGCGATTGTCGTTGTTCCGAATGTACTAGTACCAAAAATCATGGAAGAGGCAGGCCATAAGGGTGTTAAGTCTGCCATCATTATAACTTCGGGATTCAAAGAAAGCGGAAAAGAAGGGGCTGAACTCGAGAGAAAAGTGGGAGAGATCGGCAGGAAGTATGGTATCAACATTCTTGGCCCGAACTGCCTCGGACTGATCAACACTCATCACAATATGAATGCGACGTTTACAAGAAATTATCCAAAAGAAGGGACAATTTCCATAATGTCGCAATCTGGTGCAATCTGCACGACAATTTTAGACTGGGCTTCACAAAACAGAATCGGCTTTGCAAAATTCATCAGTGTTGGTAACAAAGTTGACATCGATGAAGCTGATCTGCTTGCGTATCTCCGAAATGATGACTACACAAAAGCCATCGCGATGTACATTGAGGGAACGGATCGTGGCACTGAGTTCATGCGTCAAGCATCGCTTACAACTAGAAGCAAGCCTATCATCGCTTTAAAAGCGGGAAGAACTAGCTCCGGTGCGAAAGCGGCTTCATCACACACCGGAGCGCTTTCTGGTAGCGATGCAGTATATGATGCAGCGATGGATCAAGCTGGCATCGTTCGCGTCAAGACAATTGACCAGCTATTTGATTTGCTGCTGGTCTTTTCGAATATGCCGCTGCCAACAGGTGATAAGGTTGCGATCGTAACGAACGCAGGAGGACTAGGCGTAATGGCTGCCGATGCTGCAGCTGATCACGGTCTGACGCTCGCCTCATTTTCCCCCGAAACTATTTCAAAGTTGAAAAGCAGATTGCCTGAGCAGGCAAATTTCTACAATCCTGTTGATGTCATAGGCGATGCTGATGCGGCAAGATATGAATTTGCAATTAAGACTGTAATGGAAGATGAAAATGTATCATGTATTGCAGTGATGCTCGCTCCCACCGATCTCGTCGATATCCCTGCGACTGCAAAAATCATAGCTTCATTTGCTGGAAAGACGAAGATCCCCATTGTTACAGCTTTTGTTGGTGGAAAGGATTGTGAGGCTGGCATTAAGATACTGAGCGAAGCGGGGATTCCTAATTACGAATCGCCTGATAGGGCAATGTTCGCACTTAGCGGAATGGTTAGATATGCACGTATTAAAAATATCAGGGTAGAGAGTGGACCTGTGTTGATCAAAGGCGATACAAAGAAGGTAAGAGAACTGCTCGATCGCGTGGTAGCAGAAGGGAGGACCTCACTCAGTGAAGAAGAAGGCAAAGAAATCTTCCGAGCTTATGGAATACCAGTGCCTGGCGAGGGAATTGCTAAAACACCAGAAGAGGCTGTTGAAATTGCAAACAGACTTGGATACCCTGTTGTGATGAAAATTGTATCTCCGGATATCTTTCACAAGACAGATGTCGGCGGAGTTTCCATCAATATAAAGTCACCTGATGAAGTACGCAAGCAGTTCGATATCATACTATCTCGAACTAGAAGCATAGCACCAAGGGCACGAATAATAGGCATATCAATTCAGCAGATGATTACTGGCCGTGAGGTCATCGTTGGCATGGTCAGGGATCCGCAGTTCGGTCCAGTAATTACATTTGGTCTTGGAGGGATATTTGTCGAGATACTGAAGGACGTATCTCAAAGAATCGCACCGTTGACTCCATCTGATGTCAATACCATGATTCAATCGATCAAGGCTTTTCCGATACTCACGGGCGCAAGGGGAAAGAAGCCTGCCGATATCGAATCACTTAAAGATGTCGTATTTAGGGTTGCCCAGATAGCACTGGACTTCCCTGAAATCTCCGAGCTGGAGATCAACCCAGTAATCGTAGGGGATGAAGGAAAAGGTTGTGGCGCTGTAGATGCGCTCGTTACAATTAGGAGGGAGAGTAGGTGAAAGCGATTTATTTAGGAGCTGTGGTAGAGAGAGCAGGCAAAACAATGGTGTCGCTTGGACTTGCCAAGAACTGTCCAGGCAGGGTGGGATATTTCAAACCGTTCAAGGAAGACGTAATATCCGTTGATGATCGGCTTGTTGACATGGATGCGCATTTAATGAAAAAAGCTTTGAATTTGGGACAGGACGAAGAAGCATTATCACCGATTCGATATGATCTCTTCAAACCCGCATTGATGGATAAACTTCTCAGCGCATATGAACGGGTGAAATGCGAATGTGATTATATGTTAATAGAGGGAGCAAGGATCATTCAAACAGGATATTTACACGATGTATCAGGTCTTGCGTTCTCTGAGGCGGTCGGTGCCGATGTAGTGCTTGTTTCGACTTCGCAGCCGCAAGCAATTGAATCCGTAGGGTTGCTGAAGCGTCTCATGGAATCATATGAAGTCAATTTCAGAGGTGTCATTCTTAATAAGACGGACGATCCGGCATATGAAGCTCTCCTTGCCGAGAAGGGGATTCCAGTTCTCGGATCAATCCCTACTCTCCGCGAATTGAAATATTATCGGGTTAAAGAAGTTGCAGATGCGCTTGGTGCAGACGTCATCGTTGGCGAACAAGGCCTCGACAAAATCGTTGAAGAAGTTATGATCGGTGCGATGCGGCCCGAAACCGCTATCAAGTATTTGAGGCGTGTTGCAAGGAAGGCTGTAATTACTGGAGGTGACAGATCCGATATACAAATTGCAGCATTGTCAACGGATACTTCCTGTTTGATCCTCACAGGTGGTCTTTATCCGGAAAAAACTGTAATTGCAAAGGCCTATGAGGAGCAAATTCCGGTTCTGCTTGTTCGTTACGACACGGCAACCACGGCTGAAATGGTCGAACATTTGATTGCTAGAATCGCTCCTGACGATCAAAGGAAGATCGATTTAATCACCAAAGCCGTTAGGGAACACGTTGATCTCAGTAAGATCTGGGAAAAATAAAGAAAAATCTACGAAACAGATACACGTGAGTGAAATCAGGCCATAATACTGATTTCGCTCGTTCCGTCTTCTTTTTCTATTACATTGATTACATGAGTCATAAATTCTCTTATGTCCTCAATATGTGTGATCAATATGATTTGATTGAATTGCTTCGACAACTGATTTAGTGTTCTCATGATATTTCGCTTTCTGACCTGATCCTGTGAGCCAAAAATCTCATCGAGTATGAGAAAATTGACGCTACTGCCAGCCCTCTCTGCGATTACTCTAGAAATTGCCAATCTTAGGCAAAGATTTGCAAGGTCGGCTTCGCCTCCAGAAAATCTCGAGATAGGATATCGTTCTCCGCCATCGAAGATATATATTTCGTATTTTTCATCAAGCTCCATGCCGGCAAATTTCGAGTCTGTCAACTCGTTAAATAGGGATGATGAAATTTCAGATAAAGTGGGAACTATTCTTGCCATTACGTTTTCCTTAAAGGCTTTCATTACATTGCCCAGCGCTGAAAGCTGTTCCAGTTTCTTTGTTCCGATGAGAAGATTTTCCTCCTGTGACTTTATCTCTTCAATCTGCTGCTCAATAGTTTTGATCTGAAATTCCATCAGCTTTATATCACCCTCCTTTTCCTTTACGTCTATCTCAACTTCTTGCTTCATCCTCAGCGCTGAATCGTAACTGTCGTAGACTGCTTTCGCTTCGCTCTCATTATAACAAAGGGAATCGATTTGCTCTTGGATCTTATCGAGCGATTCTCTTTCAATTCTCAAGCGCTCATTGATTTCCGTCAGGTCTTTTTCAGCCTCTGGAAGACGCCTAAGCTGCGCAGCTAATTCTATATAGCGATGTTTTTCTCCCTCCAGATTCCTTATTCTATTCTTGATTTGCTCGTATTCCGCCTCATTAAACGAGATTTCTCCAAGTGTTTCCAATTTTCTTTTCAGCTCATCCCTATCCAAAATGCATTTTCTCAATTCATCCTGAAGATGCTCAATGTCTGCGGAGATCTTTATTTCTTCTTTTTGCTTCCTCAGCAGATCAATTCTCCTCTTTTCCAGCACTTCTTTTCGCTCTTCTTCTTTTCTAATGATAATTCTATTGTTTTCTATCTCACCTTCCTTCTCTCTAATGAGTTGCTCAAGCTGCTCTATTTCTCTTTGAAGTTTATCGAGGAGCAAAACCTGTTGCTCGCCCAGGGGTCTTTCGCACATTGGACACAGCCCCTCAGGCCCAAGATTTGCAATCTCCTTTCGTTTTCTCTTTGCTTCTTCGATGTTCTCTAATTCTCTTTTAATGTCAGATATTAAGATATTCGCGTTAGACTTTGCATCGTTAATTTTTTTCTCAACTTCTGAAATTGTTCTTTCCACGATTTGAATCCGGCTCTCAATGTCTTTGTATGCAGCTAGTCGTTTTCTTCTATCCTCAATCTCTGCCTGAATTGTATTCATCTTCTGACTAACCTTATCAAGCTGGGTTTTCGTACTCTTGGATTCTGCAAATGCCTGTTGAATTCTATCAAGCTCTTCTCGCTTCTTTTCTAATTCGATGCATGAAAGGTAGATTGGTTCAAGCCCTCTGAGCTCCTCAGAGATCTTGCGAAGTTTTCTGATTTCGTCCTCAAGCTCTTTCCTTTTGCGATCGAAGGAGGCCAGCCTTTCCTTTTTTTCAATACAACGTTGATTTAGCTGTATAAACAACTGCTCTTTACTTTTCATCGCTTCTCTCTGAGCTCTTGCTGATCGAAACAACTCCTCCTGGCTGGCTAATTTTTCCATTAAGGATTCATATTTTAGTTTTTCTTCATTTAGCCTCATACCCATCGATTTCAGCTCGTCGTTCAATTTATCTATTTTCTTTTTCCCGTCTGTCTCTAACAGATGAGCCGACATAATTTCCAGTTCACGTCTAGTCGAGTCAACATCTTTGCTTATTGCACTAACTACGCTGTCCAGCACATCGATTTCGAGCATCCTGAGGATGAGTTTCTTTCTTTCGCTCGGCTGCAGTTCCGACAAGGCAGCAAGATCCTTTTGTCTCGCAAAAACTGATATGAAAAACGCCTTATAATCCATACCAAGTATCCTTGTGAGCTCATCTGTGACAATTCTATCGCCTTTCGCAAGTGGCTTGTTGTTGACTATCAGCTTCGCATCAACTTTGAGATCTCGACCTTTCATTGACCGTTCGAGTTTGTAAAAATCGCCAGCTATCTCGAACTCAAGAAAAACTCGACATTCTTCATTCGGTCCAGCATTTGCTCTGAGTACGCCCTCTTTCGTCGTTCTGACAATCGGTGCTTCATTACCATAAATTGCCCAGGCGATGGCCTCTATAAGACTTGACTTTCCTACTCCATTTGGACCAATGATTCCAATGACACCGTCAGGAAATTCAATGGCACAGTGTTTGAACTTCCTGTAGTTCACTAATTCCATATATCTCAATCTGATTGTTCCATCCCCCTATGGAGATAGCCAAGTCCTAACTCCTTAATTGACTCCTTGCTAACACCCTCCAATGGATACCGTTCTAAGAACGAAATGAATTCTTCGTGGAGAGAACGGACAACAGCGGTTGGTTGCTGCACCGCTACATTCTCCTGGATGAGATCATATTTCAAATCGAAAACGAGGGCAGATCTGGTCATTTCTCTAATCCAGCCAAAGTCCAAAGCTTTGTAAAGTGAACTACGCAAGTTCTTGATCTTCAATCTGACTATCTTTCCTTCTATCGGTTGCGACTCGACAATTCTTTCGATCTCCTCTTTTAGTGTAATCGAATCCATCCGCATTGCGTCGATGACTGGTAGGTCAATCATTTCCCTCGTTGGAATCTCTATGAATTTTCTCTTGCATTCGCCAAGATCCAAAACAATGAATCCTTTCCTCTGATTTGCCTCTGCGAATGATAGCCTTTCCGTTGAACCTGCATAGAATGCATTGTTTATGACCTCACAAAAGCCATGGTAATGACCAAGTGCTATGTAGTCAAATTCTCTCTTCAGATATGAGGACTGGATGACCGTCTCATTGAATTCATCCATACGAAAAACTCCTAATCCTATCACGCCCACATGCATCATCATTATGTTGTATTTTGCACCCTTGTCCAATTCTATCTTTTCAATATTTCTTCTCATGAGATCATTTTCGCAGTGAGGAATTGCATGAATGGCGACGTCGCCAATCTGAACTTTCTCGTAAGACCCCTTATAAACAGGCACGATTCCCTTTATGTGTTCAAATATTCTGAAAACGCTTCCAGTTTCCTGAAGCCGTGGGGTTGAATGATTCCCAGCAATAACAATAATAGGAATTCCCTGCTCAGTAACGCGTAGCATCTGTTCAATTGCAAAAGAAAGCGCTCTGTTTGTTGGCCGAACAGAATCGAACAAATCACCTGAATGGAGAACAAGATCGGGTTTTATTTTGAGGATTTCATCTATAACGCGCCTAAATGCATTGAAAACATCGATCTCTCTTTGGTTGAGGCTAGTTTCCTCGTCCACCTTTGAATAAGCTGTGTAACCGAGATGAGTGTCTGAGATATGTGCGATTTTCACTTTGATTCAACCTCCACAGCATTTTTTCCCGTATACCAGATTGAAAAAGCGGCTTTTCCTATTTTATTCTTCTGGAATCCTCTCTTTCATCCATTATACCTTTTGAAAGCAAAACTGACATTTTCTGATGAACGGACTTCAATGTACTTCTGAAAACGAGGGCAACACCGATACCAACAAAAATCACTACGAGAGGTGAAATGTATGGCATATTTGGCGGAATTGGGACGATGGAAAGTAGGTATACAAATGAGACTATGACGATGAAGATCGTGAATAAATTCATGAAAACTTTCTCGATCATCTTCTTTCCTATACTGTTGTAGCTTCCAGTTTCCAAAACGATATGTACAGCAACCCCAACGATTGCCCTGATGCGCCTTACTATGCTGTAAATAGGAGGAATAAGAAGAATGACAGTTATACTGCTCACCAGCAGCAACGGGAGAAATGGTGATACGCCCGACAGGTCGTGCATCAAACCAGTGTAGTTGTACAGATAATTTGCGGCTGCTGTGACGACGAATATAATGGTCATATCTATGAAAATCCATTTGATGTCTTTCATGATACTCTTTCTGAGATCGTTAGAGGAAGCAATTTTTTCCCTCATGGCAGCGCGCAATCTTTCAATGAGGCTCAACGCCGCTTTGACAGATCTTGGTGTGCGCTTCTCAAAGATATCAACAATCGTATCCGACTTCGCTACGCTAAGAGGGTACACAAGTGCTGTTATGAGCGCTATGCTGATAACTGTTGAGTAGAAGAATTCACCTGCGGCACCGGTATCAACCGCCATCTTGGCAATGATAAATGAGAATTCTCCCATCACAATCATGTTTAACCCAGCATGAAAAGATGTGCGAATGTCTAGATTTGCAACGTAGCTTGCAAAGCTTACGCTTATCGCTTTCCCAATCATGAAGATCGTTGCAATAAATATTGCAACTAGCAAATTCTCTACGAGGTAGGCAGGGACGATGAGCATGCCAATTGAGACGAAGAAAATTGCGACAAACATTTCTTTTATAGGTGTTATTTTCAAAATGACTCTTTCTACATAGTCAGATTGCGATATTATTGCCCCCATGAGAAATGCACCGATTGCAACGCTCAATCCGATAACTATTGAAATGAGCGACATTGCAAAGCACATGCCTAGCGACACGAGAA
Source organism: Methanomassiliicoccales archaeon (assembly GCA_038850735.1). Taxonomy (NCBI): domain Archaea; kingdom Methanobacteriati; phylum Thermoplasmatota; class Thermoplasmata; order Methanomassiliicoccales; species Methanomassiliicoccales archaeon. The sequence continues at coordinate 56,752 of JAWCLO010000007.1, read as the reverse complement.
GCAAAGTCTCATCAGAATGTTTCTTAGCAATCCAATCGATAATCCTTGGAATTGTTGCCGCTCCAAGAATGATGCCGACAAGAGCAAAGATGATGATGCTCAAAATCATTGTCATAATAGCTTCTACATTCACATGCTGGCCACTCGTAGTAGGAGCCGCCAGTGTCAGTATCATGACCGCCACAAAATCTTCGACAATAAGTATCCCTATTACCGCCTCAGTCGAACCATCCTCCAGCTTACCTAGATCAGAAAGAACTTTAATGATAATGGCGGTGCTACTAATCGACATTACCGCACCTAGAAATATTGCCTCTGAATGTGACCAGCCAAGGAAATTTCCGAGGGTGTATCCAAGCGACATCATAATGAGGATTTCAATTGAACCGGCGATAACGGAAAAAAGACCAATCTTGCGAAGTTTTTTAAGGCTGAAATCTAGACCAATCGAGAACATCAACAGAATAACACCAAGGCTCGCCATCAGATTGACGGATTCGACATTTTGCACAACTCCGATTGAGGGAGTATGCGGCCCAAGTAGTATACCAGCGACCAAATAGCCAATTACTGCTGGTAGCTTAAGTTTTGAGAATAAGACAGCGCACGTTCCGGCTACTATCAGTACCAGCGCGATATCAGAGAGTAGCGCACTTTCAGATGTCATTTACCACCTTGGGATCTTCTTCTTTTTATCAGATTAGTAGAATCTGAATTCAAAATGCTCTTTCGCCATATTCTCTTTGTTTGATTTCGTGCCCGCTTCATTGTGTGTAGACTGACTTATGAAATCCTCATAGAGATGTATTTTGACAGGAATTGCAAAGGGTGTGAAGGGCGAGGCGATAATTGCTTCACCAGGCATGAGCATCTGTATTTCGTTCTCAACTTGCGAAATGTCCTGCTTTGCGGAGCTCCTGAGTATTTCTCGATCCCTCTTATCAGCAAGACCTAGTATAAATAATGTATTGAACTGGCTGATAATTTCAGGATCGATGAGTTTTGGCTGTTGAGATATCGCGCATAACCCAACCTTAAACTTCCTCCCCTCTCTTGCGATCTGCGCAAATATTGACCCCCTCGCCTGAGAAAGGACTCTTTGTGCTTCCTCCATAGCGATTAAAATGGGCGGAATCCGTTCAAACTCCTCTTTGTTTCCATATAATAATTTATGTCTTTCAAAAACTGCTCTTGAGATAACAGTTGACACTAACAACTCTTCTGCCTCATAAAGGTTCGAAGTATCAACCAAAACAACCTTAGCATTGTGAAGACATTCGATGATGTGTTTTGTAATCGAGAGCTTTGGATCAGAGGTTATCAGGTTAAATCTGAAAATACTCTCAAGCCGTCTTTTGATAACGCTAATCGTTCCTTCATGGAATTTGTTTTCCATATCCCGGCATATCCTTTCGACATCCCTAGTATTGAGTTCTTGAAGCCAGTTTTCTCCGTAGACAAATTGTGCAGCTTGCAGACACTCTATCTGAGCTTGACTAAATTCGTACAAATTCTGAAGATCTGAGATCTCAATTTCCCTAGCAGATAATCGAAGCGTTGAATGCGGTCCATCTAGTTGGCGACAGCTGAATACTTCAAGAGCGTCCTGCATGTTCGCATGTTTAAGACCCTTTTTTCCGACTTCGCCACCATCGTAATATTCTCCGTGTGGATCGAAAATAAGGAAACCATATCGGCGAAGCTTCATGCAGGAAAGCGCGAGATCCTTCATCAAATTACTTTTACCCATGCCAGTTGTTGCAAAAATACCAATATGATGGGGAAATGCAAGACCAGAAATCCCTACTGGGAAGTCAAGTACTTTATCACCGGATCTTAGTTTTCCAACCTCTATATCTCCCAAAAACCTACGCAAAAATCCGTAATCTGCCTCGTTTGCTCGTCTTACTTTTGAAAAATGCGAGGGTATCGATTTTGTCTTTTTGAACGAATTCTCTGAGAAGTATCCCAATGGCATGCAGACACCAATTCTGTAAAGTCGATTCTGTAATTCGTCAAAATTCTGGATTTCACCTGAAAAGTCTCTCCTGAGCATTCCTCCAGCTTCTCTTATGAGCCAGTCGTCTCTATCGGCATCAGCGCCATACTCAATGTCTGTAACTCTAATGAAATATCTTATTCCATTGTTCTCCTCATCGACTACCAGCAATTCACCGACCTGCAGATTCTCACTAGATCTCGTTCGAAATCTAATTTCCATAACTCTAGTGCCCACAATTCTACCGATATGTGTCACGGACTCTCCACCTTCCAGCCGATTTTCCATGATGTGAAGATGATTTGAGAAACGCCGATAATGCTAATACCCACCTAATAAGAAAGATTTTCTAATGTGTTTAAGAAAGTTACGGATCAGAAATAATCTCAATTTTCTTGAGCGTTGAGACGATGCTTGCGAGTCTCGCTGCGTTTACGTACACTTTGTATTCACACATCATTCCACTTATCGGACAGTTATTACAATTTAGGCTCGGTAGGAATTTCTCATCGAAACCGTAAACATCGAAAAAGCAACCGAAGGGTCTAGCTTCAGTGTTTTTATCATTTTGTTGGTATACCATGTAGCGTCATTTTGGAAATACATGGTATTTAAAAATATGTCCGTAAAGCTCGAAGATCGCGTTTGATGGATTGTTAATCTCTCTCTTGGAAATCTTCATGTGTAAAGATGACATCACTCTCCCGGGTTGACGGCTCGTATGTCTCTGCCCATCGATCCAGATTCCTATACATTTAAACGTCCGATCGCTAAGATCATCGGTATAGGTGGGGCAGGATGCAATGTAATTCATAATGCTCCACTGGAGAGCATAGCAATCTGCACAATGAATGATCATTTGAGGCCCATTGCGTGCAGAAAATGTATTAAAATCAGCAAAAATGACCTTGAAATCTTAAAGAGTTCTGACTTGAGAGTGGTTCCAGGTTTGCATTATGAATTGAAATCCGCGATTTCCGATATGTTGGGGGAAAGCAACATAATCTATATTTGTGCAGGTTTAGGAGGCGAAACGGGAACGATTGTTGCTCCAGTAGTCAGCTCATTGTGCAAGAAATTTTCAGATCTTATTATAATGGCCTTGGCCTTTCCCTTTTCAGTCGAAGGCAAAGACCGTCATCAACTTGCTATGAAAGGCCTCGTCAGTGCTAGTCAAACGGCGGATCTCATAATAATCTATGAAAACGACCGATTACTGAGGGTTGTACCATACATGTCGTTGCATGATGCTCTAGAGTATATCAATGAAGCGATGATGATGCCATTATTGGATTTAGTAGCATCCACTACTGTACGCGATCTTTGTGATATCAGAAACATGTTTTCATCCTCGAAGTATGCGGTCATGTGTTCAGGAAAGATCTCGCCAGTTAAAATGTTGGACGATTTATATCTGATTCTCAAAAATCCTTGGGGAAAATACTTGTACGATTCTGTCGATGTTGCACTCCTGATCATTTCAGCGAAGATTTTTGATAACCTCGCAGTAAACACAATCCTTGAAGAAACCAAAAGAATTTTTTCGCGAGCGGAGGTAAAATTTTATTACCATGATGACAAGAATCTCGATGATGCTTTGAGAGTCACAGTCCTGCTCGGCAGTTCTAAATATCCCCCTTAATTCTATTTAGCTCACTAATTTTCCTACTTCATTTTCACATCATTTGTAAATCATTAAGAATCTCCTTTGGAGCATCAGCAAAGGCAATAAGCGCACGAGCCTCCATGAAGTGAAGTTTTCCAGGTAGTACAAGAGTATGCAGCGGTGGGCCCATGTCTTCTTGAACTATGATCTGAGGGTATGAAGCAAGAATTTTCTCGCTTCGGGAGCCGATTCTGGCTAAGGCGCAAATGAGAGTCTTATCATTGATCAATCCTTTGCCGATTTTTTTCTCCGCGTCGATCAGCCACCATACCCCTTCTGCTGCGGTCATGTATTTATTTTCTTCTTCCTTGATATCAAGCAGGATTAAAGTGTGTAATCCTAGTTTTCTATTTTCCAAAATGTGCTCATACGGACTCGAAGGACTGTAATTTCTTTCTCTGAACGGCAATGATACAGTGCGTCCAAATTTGTAGTGTTGTAGTCCAAGCGCTGAAGCGCATGCCGTATGTATGGAAACGCCGTGGATAATCTTCGTGGAAATACCCTTTTCGACAGCACGAAGTCTAAGATCGACGTGAGTTGTTGCGGCCATAGGATCTCCTGCTGTCAAGAAGCATACGCTTCGCTTCTTTGCAAGCTCTATGATTTCATCGCCAGATTCGACTTCTTCGCGTGAAACTATAGAAATATTCTTACCTACCATTTTAGAAAACTGAGTGATATCCAAATCGATTACTTTTGATGTGTAGAATTCAGCTATTGCCAAATCAGCATTCCTAATAGCCTCAACCGCTCGGAGAGTGAGGCCGTCTAGATCGGCCAATCCTAAACCAACAAATATCAATTCTCCCATTAAATCACCGTGCTTTCATGGTGTATTCGTGTTCATACTAGTGAAGCGGAGTGTATCCGTAAAAAGCTTTTACGATTTGGTGTGTTGGACAGAACTCTAAGAGTTGTGAGGGTGGGGGACATGGTAATTTTTCCTCTCACTCCCGAGAAACTCGACAAAATCCCAGTGGATCTGAGAGACAGAATCGACAGATTCGATTTTGATGAAAGGGAAGGAAGAAAAGGTGATTATAGGAAGTATCTTACATTCCATGAATCCTTGATATCACTTCTTCCAAGATCGTTTGATATCATTGGTGATATTGCGGTCATAAAGCTCCCCAGCGAACTACTGAGGTACAGAACGGAAATTGGCGAGGCGATGATGAGAGCACACCCAAACGTTAAGTCTGTTGTTCTTGACAGAGGCATTAAGGGCGGTATGAGGATAATGGATCTCGAGATCATCGCCGGAGAAGAACGGACCGAGACAGTTCATACCGAGTATGGACTGAGGTTCATGCTCGATCTGCGTAAGGCGTATTTCAATCCCAGACTTGCGACCGAAAGGAAAAGAATTGCGACACTTACAAATCCAAAAGAGATCGTCATTGATATGTTTGCTGGGGTGGGTCCCTATTCTATAGCGATTGGAAAGTTTGCGAAACCAAGGACGTTATATGCAATCGATATCAATCCAGATGCAATCCATTACCTTATGAAAAATGTTGCTCTTAACGCCATCAGTAAAGTTGTGCCTATCTGTGAAGATGCAAGAAAAGCCATCAGAGATCTTCCTATGGCTGATAGGATTGTCATGAATCTCCCTCATTCTGCAATGGAATTCATATCAGACGCATTATCGAAACTTGAACTCATGGGAACACTTCATACTTATTTCATTGCTGAACGAATTGAGAACAATAAGACCGCTGAGGCGATACTTAATAAATGCCATCATGACGGATATCGAACCGAGATTCTTCGCTGCGAGGAATTAAAAACCTATTCCCCTTCCATGAGTGTCTTTTCACTGGACATCCGGCTTCTTGACTGGTTGTAGTGTTATCCCTCTTTGTCCCTGATAGTGTCCACTTCTTCTTTCGTAACTCATCATTGCTGGCTTCGTCATTCTCTCGAACACAATTTGTGCAAACCTCGATCCTTGCGGAATCTCGATCGAATTCGATGACGCATTGAAGCATGTAAAAGTTAAAGTTCCGTGGAACCCCGCATCAACTTTTCCAAAAGCAGCAATAATACCTTTTCTAATCCAAGTCGTTCTTAACCATAGTTGGGCACATATGTCGTTGGGAAGATGCACCGCTTCGAGAGTAGACACATAGAACATCGTGCCTTGTGGTACAATAAATTGCCGCTCATAGTCCATTTGAGATTTCGTCGGAATATTGATTTCTGAAATTCTGAGATCATAACCATTTGGCGTCAAGCTTTCTACTGAGAAATTCTCAATCTTTAATTTTTCACAGGATATTAATTCTAAAATGTCCTCATCAGATAATATGCTCATGAAACTTCATTGATTCCAACTTTATTATTATTTATCGGGATACCTCTTGATTCGCTGGAAACATTCTTGACATCGAATTGTAAACCTTTTGTATTTCTTAAACCAAATTACTTCCCCTTCGTGCATTTTGCCGATTGACTTCAACGTTCCTTTCAGTTTCTAGGCATAAATGATTTATGAAAATACCGGCAATTGAACTCTTGGCTTCACTTTTTTGATCGACTTCATATTAATTAAAAAGTTTCGTTTCCGCGAAAAGTTGCATATACTCCAATTCTCATTTGAAATGGGAGCTTCCCTTAGGCTGGTCGCTTACTCCCTTACTTTGTGAGATGCAATGATACACTGTCCTGCTGATATTCCTCCATCTCCGTTTGGTATCGTATTATGGCACACAAATTCAAATCCTTTTGATTCGACAAGTTCCTTTACTAAAGAAGAAATTGTATAATTGTACGAAACGCCCCCAGTAATCCCTATTTTATTAACACCGTATTCTCTCGCACCCTCTACTGCGATTTCAACGAGACTTTCCAAAAGAGCATATACAAAGCTGAAAATCCTATCATTGGCCTTACCTTTCGAAATAATGAGCTGCTTAAATAGTGGTACTGATTTTACTATATTCCCGTCCCTCTCCGCGTGAAAATCAAATTCTCTCTTTCCAGCTTCCAGGATTCTCTCCAATTTAATCGCAGGCTCGCCTTCATATGTTCTCGCAGAGCAAATTCCAAAGAAACATGAGAGCGCGTCAAGTATTCTTCCAAAGCTGGTTGTTCGGGGCGCTGACTTCAGCGCTTTTCTCAGTATATCAATTTCTTTCGTATTGAAAAAAGGACTTTCCAGATTGGATAATTCGCATAATGCAAATACAATTCTTCTGGGATCTCTTACGGCAGCATCGCCACCAATCAACGGTATTTCTTCGAGATGTCCTAGTCTTTCATATTCTGAGGGGGTAGAAAAGATGACTTCACCACCCCACGAATTTCCGTCCTCTCCATATCCTGTGCCGTCGAGGGTCAGAGCTACGATCTGGTCAAGAGCTGCGTCTGCGAGAAGAGAAACTGCGTGGGCGTGATGGTGCTGGATCTCGAAAATCTGGGCGCCAATAGTATTCGCTATGTCTTTTCCAAGCTTCCGCGTTGAATACCGCGGATGTTTGTCTATGCCTATGGCTTCTACTCTATCAACTCCGAGCAATCTCTTCTGGAATTCAATAGCAGACTCGAGAAACTCAAGGGTACCAAATGAATTTCCATCTCCTATGTACTGTGTTTGATAAACTCTATCTTGAAATGCCAACGATCCGCTGATATTCTCCTGTGCTCCTAGCCCAATTGCCGTACCCTTTATAGGATAGCTTATATACGTGGGGATAAAACCCCGCGATTTTCGAATAAAGAATATCTTATCGTTGAATGTCCTAAGAACGGAGTCATCACAACGATTAATGATTTGTCGGTTGTGTAGCAGGTAGCAATCAGCTCTTAATGAGAATACGTCATCGTCGTTGAGGATCATAGGTTCGCCAGGTGCGTTTGCGGATGTCATAACAAGAGCATCCTCCTCTAGGAAAGAGAAAAGAATATGATGCATTCCGGTGTAGGGAAGATAAGCACCAATATTTCCGAGACCTGGTGCAATGATCTCATTAATATCGACGTCCTTTTTTTTCACCAGAACGATCGGTCTATTCCGTGATGTCAGCAACTGTTCCTCCAATGATGTTGGCTCAGCAAGTTTCTTGACTGCATTGAGATCTTTAAACATTACCGCAAAAGGCTTTTCCTTCCGATGATACCATTCACGCAGTCTTGGTAGCGTTTCTAGAGTGCAGCATATATGCATTCCACCCCAACTTTTTGCCACGCCAATGGCACCCTTATGGAGTCTTTCTGCAAATTCTCTTATCGGGTTATTGTAAACAAACTTTTTATCTTCATTAACGAAAAAATATTGAGGGCCACAGACTGGACAGGCAATAGTTTGATGATGAAATCTTCTGTTTTTAGGATTTTCATATTCTTCTCGGCAGTCCTTGCACATTGGGAACGATGCCATAGAAGTGTTTACTCTGTCGTAAGGCGTCTCTGTTGTCACTGTGAATCTAGCCCCGCACACCGTACAATTAGTGAAAGGGTAGAGATAGCGCCTATTATCCTTTTCGAAAATTTCTTTAAGACACTCATCACAAACTCCAGTGTCGACAGGAATTGAAATGCCAGTATGTCCCTCTGTGCTAGCTCTTATCTCGAATCCCAAAGGTAATTTCTCTTCCTGTTCGAGGCTTTCTATAATTTCGATCGATTCAATGCGTGATATCGGCGGAAGCTGCTTCTTCAATTCTTCTATCAACTTCACGCCGTCTTTGTTGACCTCTATGGCAACGTGAGACCCATTATTCTGGACATAGCCTCTTATTCCTAGAGCATTTGCGATCCTGTATATAGTTGGTCTGAAACCGACACCTTGCACGATCCCGCGTATGATGATGCGCATCTGATTCAGATCAACACGCAGGAAGCACATATTATAAACAATTATCGGAACCTCATCGTTCTCTTAATATGGGGAAAAAAATCCTCATTTATATTTTATAATCGCATGCATGGTACAAAAAAGTCTCATCTTTATTTTGACACATTGTCACAAAGAATATCATTTAACATGCTCAGAGACGAGGTAATCATATGAATTAAAGTGTTGAAACTGCAACATTCTTTTGTTACCAGGAAGTTCCAAACATTCTGATAGCAAAGTGCGTAATAATGCATAAAATTGATGAGTCTATGCTTTTTTCTGTGCGAATTTTTTCTCATAAATCTATCTGAAAAGGAATCTAAATATCTCGAAATGCTGGATGTTATAAATGTCGCGCCTTATGATTTAATGTATAACATCGTGGTACAAGTGGTGTGAATGAAATAAAATTTTGCCACGCTTGGATTAAGGAATTGCTACAAAAGTAATCTTGAAGATATTCTTTAGGCAGGACCTACCTAGATTGGACTCGTCGTTTGCAAGGTTGATGCAGATGCAATGATGGGGGAGTGTCAAGAGCATATCTGGGATAACTAGCGAGTTGGCTAATTCAAATGAAGATATTGGGGAATTCCCGAAGTTACAAAATGAATTGCCTTACGGAGCGGTATGCATAGCGTTGTAAAGACTGGAAACTCCGGTCGGTTGTTCGATTTGTTCGCTACCGATGAATATCTTGAACTGGCCAGAGATTAGTAAAGTGGCTCATTTTGTTATCAATCAAATGAAATTATGAAGTTGTCTTAAATCATGTTTATTTCCAAGCCGGTTCTATCTTAATTATGCATTATATTGAAGTTTTGAGAAAACATTTTAGATAAAAAGCGGCCGAGTGGGAACATATATATTCCAAAAGGTCAAATCATATTCTCGAATTATATGATTTCAAATGAAAACAAGATCAGTAGAGGTGCGCTCGAAACGATGAGCATGCTTCCACCATCACCGGTCGCCCTGGTTGTCGTTGGCGAAGTTAATCCAGATATTATTACCGTCGGAATGGTTAATCTATTTTCTCAAAGACCGCCGATAATTGGAATCGGAGTAACGGCAGCACGCTACAGTTATAAACTTCTCGAAGAAAACGATGATTTCTCGGTAAATTTTCCAACACAGGAGATTCTCAGTAGGGTCATCTGCTGTGGCTCGATATCAGGAAGCAAAGTAAATAAGTTCGAGAAATGCGGACTTACTCCTCTTCCTGGTTCTAGAATTAAGTCTCCTAAGATCAAAGAATGCATTCTTAATGTGGAATGCAAGAAGATTGATTCTATGGAAAAGGGAGATCACATATGGTTTTTCGGACAAATCGTTCATGGTGACGCACCTGCTTCATATGATCAGAAATTCGCATTACTACACAGGGACGGTTTATTCTGGTCGATTGGGGAAGAACTAGAAATTTCTAAATAAAATATTAAGAAGCATATCAGGCATTTAGCCTCTGTAGGCGCTCATCTGTTTATGACAGCCAATCCGCACCCGATACTTTTTTTAGGCACCTGCTTCTTCTAACACATGGGAGCAGGTACATTTTGTCCTCTGCTCGGGTATTTTGGGAAGCGCTCCAGTTATAAGTTTCCTAATCTTATCAATGTTCTCTTCCATCGTTTTAAGTACAGTCCTAGTATCAACTGGCCTATCTGCCCAAACGTCGTAATCGGTGATCATCGCCAGGCTAACATAGCACATTTCCATTTCTCTAGCAAGCTGGCATTCTGGAACCAATGTCATTCCAATTATATCGGCGAAATTTCGAAACATCCTGCTCTCAGCTCTAGTAGAAAAGCGAGGCCCCTCTATGCACACGTATGTGCCACTGGATTTGAACGATATTCCCTGCTCGTGCGCTTCTGCAGTAAATATTTGTCGCAATTCCTGGCAAAAAGGATCAGCTGAACTTATGTGAATCGTCTTCCCACCATCATAGAATGTGTATTCTCTTTTCTTTGTAAAATCGATGAATTGATCAACGATTACGATCTCCCCTGGTCTGTAATCCTCTCTGAGGGAGCCTACGGCGCAAGGTGATATAACTCTCTCAACGCCAAGTTCTTTCAAAGCCCAAATATTCGCACGATAGTTGACTTTGTGAGGCGGGTAAATGTGCCCTTTCCCATGCCTGGAAAGAAAAGCGACTCTAATTCCAGATAAATCACCGATCAGAATTTCATCCGAAGGAGCACCGTAAGGTGTGCCCATTTTGAGACTTTTAGTGATTTCGAAAAGGTTTTCCTCATAAACGCCCGTTCCACCAATGATGGCAATTTTCGCCTCGTTCATCTTGATCACCATTATGAATTGAATTATTGGCATGAAATTCAAGATGATTAATATTATGATCAATTGCCACGAATTTTCACTTTATTTATCCCTTCCAAGTGGTAGTTCCAACCTCAAATGAGGTGATTTAAAACGTCGGGCTCTCCGCATATGCTCGTCGGCCATTGCAACAATGTACAGCCAGTTTTCGCATGATTCAAGCATAATCCAGATTCCGATCTATATTAGCCTGCTTGAGTATTAAACGATGAAAGCCTTTTTGAAGCAGAAATGTGATTTTTCATCGGAGGTATAGTTGGATGCATGAAAAAATTGAATTAAGTACGGGCGATGCGATAAAGGCATTTCCGGCTTTTCCCGTTGCCCTAGTGGCGGTTGGCGACGGTGAGAGGAACATCATCACTGTGGGAATTGTCCACGCCATGTCTCTCAAGCCCCCTATAGTCGGAATCGGTATTATGCCCAGCAGGCACAGTCATAGATTGCTAAAGGAATGCGAGAGTTTTTCTGTCAATATTCCTGGCAAAGATCTCATCAAAGAAGTGATGTATTGTGGTACGAAGTCTGGAAAGGATGTTGATAAATTTAAGGAAACGGGACTCACCCCCCTCAAAGGTAAGAAAATATCAGCGCCTTGCATTGGTGAGTGTCTTGTTAACATCGAGTGTAAGAAGTCGGGATCCTTTGACATAGGAGATAGGACCTGGTTTTTCGGCGAAGTCGTGCACGCAGAGGCGTCTAAGGAGTACACGCGAGACAAAGGTCTTTTATACTGGGGCGGCGAGTTTAGGCTGCCTGGTGAAGTGATTTGGAGGAGGTAGTTTGAATCTTCCTCCTTTAGATCTGGAGGAGTGGCTAATTCGATGCAGAGGGGCAAGAATTGATCTCGATCGAAGCGGCTCCCCCCCTCCCTATGGAGACGGCTTCAATCCTTCCATAGATATTTTGATGGAGGAGGATTATGAAATTGAGGAAAAGCTCATCGATACTATTGCCAGTGTGTACAGATTTGAGAGGGAAAGGATTGCATTAACATTTGGTGTCCAGCATGCTAACTATCTGGTCTTTAGTACCCTCTTCAGTTCGAAAGAACTCATAGGCGTGGAAATTCCTACATATATGCCAATTAGAGCGGTTGCCGCCTCATTCGCACGGATTGTCGACTTGATAAGAGCGACACCTAGCGATTTTCGCATGGAATCCGACAAAATTATACAATGCGCAAAGGAGGGAGCTCGAGCCATAGTTCTGACAAATCTTCACAATCCCAGCGGGAAGGCGCTTGGCAGCGACGAATTGAAATTTCTTCTTGAGATCGCGGCTCGACAGGGTATACGCATCATTTGTGACGAAATTTACAGAGAGATGCATTATTCGAAACCACCTCCTTCTATTGCGGAATTAGAATACGACGCGGTATCAACATACGGCCTTACAAAGCTCTATGGTCTCGGTGATTTGAGGTTAGGCTGGGTTGTGGGACCGCATGAACTTATTTCGAAGATCAACCTTCTTCGGCTTTATATGTGCTACCGGCTGCCTCGCAGATCTGTTGCGATCGCCATCGATGCAATCAGGAAAAGGGAATGGTTCCGAGATAGGATGATATCACTCGCGCAGAAAAATCTTAGAACCCTGAAGGAATGGCTCGAGAGGGAAACTAGAGTTGAAGCAACACTGCCAGACGGCGGATTCATGATTTTGTTGAAACTACCGCCTAAAATTGACGATTTGAAGTTCAGCGAGCAACTACTCCACAATTATTCCACTGCAGTATGTCCTGGTCGATACTTTGGGGCTGAAGGCCATATCAGAGTGACATTTAGCTGCGATCGAGAGACTCTTGCTGCAGGACTTGAGAATATCTCGAAGTTGCTGGATTTTTTGCGTTGTTAACTACTCGGTTGGTACCTCAGCTCTCTTGTACGATCCGAGCACTTTAAGGAATGAAGCCCGCCTCATGAGTTCCGTCAACGCAGATTTAACATTCTGGTCATCGAAGTGCCCTTCAATATCCACATAGAAGACATATTCCCACGGTTTATCTCTTCTAGGTCGCGATTCCAGCTTTAGCATATTTACGTTATGATCTGCAAAGGCGCCGAGACAATAATGAAGGGCTCCAGGCACATTCTTCGTAGCAAACACAAGTGACGTTTTGTCCCCAGAGGGATTCAATGTAGCGGTCTTCTCGATGATGAAGAATCTCGTATAGTTGTTATGGCTATTTTGAATACCTTCTTTTAGGATCTTCATTCCGTATTCTTCAGCAGCCCTCGCGCTTGCAATAGCAGCCTCTTCCTTCAACCCGCGCTTTTTTACGATCTCAACGCTGCCCGCCGTATCGAAAGATGGAATCTTCTCCCAATGAGGAAAGCGAGCAAGAAAGCTTCTACATTGGCCAAGGGCTTGGGGGTGGCTATAAACTCTTTGCACGTCTTCAATGCTAGCATCTGGATGACCGATGAGGCAGTGGCGAATCAACAGGATGATTTCCCCAACGATTGTGAGATCGTTTTCCAGCAGAAGGTCGTTGACCTTCGTAACGCTCCCTTCGATCGAGTTCTCAACGGGAACAACTCCGTGGCTTGCCTCTCCTTTATTAACAGCTTCGAAAACGTCTTCGAACTCAGGGCACGGTAGGGTCTTTATGCCCTCCCCAAAAAACTTATACACGGCATCTTCGCTGTATGCACCTTTAATACCCTGGAACGCAACCTTCTTTCTCGTGCTCCTGCTATTCATGTTTCCCTCCGAAAAATTCTTCATGAATCGCTCTTATCGTCTTCTGAAGATCTTTTGTGTCGACTGTGAAGTGGTATGCAACCATTGAAGCACCAGCGGAAATCATTCCGATGCTCACACCCTCCTTCGATACAGCAGTGAAAACTCTCGCAGCGATTCCCTTTCGGTAACCTAGTCCCTCACCAACAACGCAGAGCAGCGCGATATCATCAGTTGTTTCGATATGATCTACAAGTCCCGGTTCGAGATGTTCGAGGGCTTTTTCTGCTCGACCTAGCGATTTTTTATCCACAAGCATAGCAATGCAGGTTTGAGATGTCGCGATCGAAAATATATTCACGCCCGCCTCGCTCAATTTTTGAGAAATGCTCGAAAGAATTCCAAACTTGTGTGCAGCTCCAGCACCGTAGACTTTTATGACAGCCATATCCTTCATGTAAGATATGCTCTTTATAGTTCCAGCTCTTTCAATACCGCTTGGTCTGATGGTCGTCCCCTCTTTTTCTGGCTTGAATACGTTTCTTACTTTAATAACGATATTCTTCTCACGTGCCGGTTCAACAGTTCTTGGGTGCAGCACCTTGGCGCCAAAATATGATAACTCAGCAGCTTCGTCGTAGGAAAGATTTTCTATCATCACAGCGTCCGGGACAAATTTTGGATCAACGCTCATAAAACCATCAACATCTTTCCAGATTTCGAGCGTTTTGGCACCGATTACATTTGCCACAACGCTAGCACTGTAATCGCTACCATTTCTTCCGAAAACGGCGACATGGCCTTCTTTGGTCCTGCCAAAGAAACCCGTTATAATCGGTACCTCTTGCTTCCCAATCATCTCCATAAGTTTTGGTGCTGCGCTCTTTTGCGTCTCATGCAAATCAGCAATGGAGTTTCCGTACGGGCCTACGGCAATTATCCCAAGCTCGTCGGCATCAACGGGCACAGCATTTAATCCCATATCTTGAAGCATTGCCGAAACAAGGATGACTGAAAAGCGCTCGCCAAAGCTTTGTACCAGATCCATCGAGCGGGGCGTTAACTCCTCCAAGTAATTGATGCCGTACAACACCTTCTCAAGTTTTGCTATTTTTTCGAGAAGAAGACTTATCGCTCTTTGCTTCACGTCAACGGCTCGAGCGACTCCACCAAGAATTGCCAAATGCCTTTCCTTCAGTTGATTTATGAAACCCTCAATTTCTTCGTCTCTTCTCGTCTGCGAGACAAAAGATACAATGGCATCAGTGATGCCCTGTATTGCACTAACTACAACGGCCTTTGGTTCTGGATCTCCGACGATAATTTTGCCCACTCCTAACATAGATTTTGCATCAGCAAGCGAGCTTCCCCCGAACTTCATGACTTTCATCGCCAACCCAGCCTCCTGATAAGCAGAGAAGGAATCTCTCTTACCGCCTTTTCAGCCTCTTGTCTCTCGAGCCCTGCACCCATTGCGACCAAAATCGCCCTCTCCTCGTCAATCAGGTCGTTTGCGTAGTGCGCATCTGTATTCACAACCACCTTAGCTCCCACTTCTTTCGCAACCTTTGCCACATGACCATTTGTCAATGCATGCGCACTTCGAGACGTGAGTTCAAGCACAATTTCATTGTCTTTCGCCATTTGCGCTTCTTCGACTGTGATCAGTCCGGGATGGGCAAGGACGTCTACCTCAGGGTTGTTTACAGCCACTCTGTTCGTGCCAGGTTCAACTGGTTCACTTATTGTCTCTCCGTGAACAACGATGAGCTGTGCTCCGAGCCTCCTTGCTTCTACGACGGCAACATCTATTTTTGATGCTGGTATGTGTGTAAGTTCCACGCCAAGTATCAGTTCAATGTCCCATTCTGAAGCCAAACGGCAGTCCCTTCTGACTTCGTTGATAACCCTTTCCATTGTAGAGAGAGAAACGTGATCTGTGACAGCAAGCGCACTGTGACCCTTGGCCACAGCACGCCTGGCAAGCTCGATCGGTAGCAACTCACCATCGCTCAGGAGGGTGTGGGTATGCAAATCGATCCTCATTTTCTGCGCTCCGAAAGGATCTTATACACATCGCCAATCGGCAATTCGATCTTTTCAAGCAAAACCATTAAGTGATAAATGAGATCTGCGGTCTCCCACGCTTCCTGTGAGCGGTCGCCACCCTTTGCAGCAATGATGAGTTCAGCCGCCTCCTCAACGACTTTCTTGAATAGCTTGTTCTCATCTTCAAGTAATTTGCAGGTGTAGCTCCCCTCCTTTGGGTTCATCTTTCTGTCGTGGATCACTCTTCTTAGTTCCGGGATGATGGAGGCAGTCTCCGAAAGATCTCCGTAAAGAACTTCTTCGAAGCACGATGGTCTATTGAGATGACAAGCATTCCCTGTCTGGCGTACTCGAACGAGGAGGGTATCAGAGTCGCAATCAAGTTGTATCGAGACGATATCCTGAACGTTTCCCGAGGTTTCACCCTTCATCCATAGCTTCTTCCTTGACCGGCTGTAGAAATGAGTCTTGCCAGTTTCAAACATTCTCTTGCAAGCTTCTTCATTTGCGTAGGCCATCATGAGCACTTCATTCGTTTCTGCGTCTTGGACGATTACAGGAATAAGTCCGTTCTCATCGAATTTCAACTTGGAAATCATCTTACAGTAATCCCCCTGTCTCTGAGGTACTCTTTCACCTGGCCTACAGTGTAGATCCCATAGTGAAATACTGAAGCGGCAAGGGCTGCATCTGCGCCGGTCTGCGAAAAAACCTCGTAGAAATGCTCCAATTTGCCGCAGCCTCCAGAAGCAATCACTGGGATATTGACGGCGTCACTTACAGCTGCCGTTAAATCAATGTCATAGCCAGTCTGTGTTCCATCGGCATCCATGCTGGTCAGCAGGATTTCACCCGCTCCCAGATCTTCGACTTTCATTGCCCATTCAACAGCATCGATATCTGTCCGCTTACTTCCTCCATGTGTATATACCAGCCATGAATCTCCCTCTTTTTTTGCGTCGATCGCAACTACAACGCACTGCCGTCCAAAGTCCTCGGCGCATCTCGTTACGGTATCTGGTTTTTCTACTGCAACCGTATTGATTGAAACCTTATCGGCACCAGCAAGTAGTGCCTTTCGCATATCTGCAGAACTCCTAATTCCGCCACCGACAGTCAGCGGAACGAACACCTTCTCCGCTGTTTTCTTGACAACATCGAGAAGAGTCTTTCTACCTTTTACACTTGCTGATATATCGAGGAAAACTATTTCATCAGCACCCTGTTTCTCATACTCGGATGCTAGATCTGGCGGATTGCCTACACCACATAAGTTTTGAAATTTTACACCTTTGACAACGCCTTCTTCTGTTACATCAAGACAAGGGATTATCCTTTTTGCCAACAGTCTCACTCCCTCCTGGTTTGGACCTCGCCTTTAGTCGTAAGAGATTCTTTCCGCTTCTGCAAAGCTGATCTGAGTGCCATGCCGAGCGCCTTAAAGCCTGCTTCGACGATGTGGTGGTTGTCAAAGCCCCTATGAACTAATACATGTAGCGTCATTCCTGATGCCATAGCAAAGCTCCTAAAAAAGTGGCGATACAAGTCATCTGGACATTCTATATCTGCATATGCGCGGTCGATTAAGTCAACACTTACAGTAACAAGTGCATCGTCCATGGGAACAGTTGCGCTCGAAATCCTTTCAATTGGTTCATTTCCTATTGCTTCTCTGAGACCCATTCCCAGCGTTATCGCTGTGTCTTCGACGAGATGATGTTCATTATCCCCAACAATGTTGGTCTCAATATCGATTGATGAATACTTTGAAAGTGTTTCCAGCATGTGTTGAAGAAATTGATTTTTGCATTCTACCTTTGATTTACCAGACCCATCTATCTTGATCAATATTTCAACGTCTGTCTCCTTCGTTTTCCTACTCATTCTTGCTTCCCTGATCCTCATCAATTCTCCCCCATATCTCTTCTGGGATGATACCACCAGTATAGATTGCCATGCCAACCACCGCGCCATGGGCTCCCAGACTTTCGATCAATCGGATATCTTCGACGTCCTTAATACCGCCGGCCACATAAACAGGATGCGGACATCGCAGAATAAATTCTTTGGTCTTCAGGACATCAATTCCCGAGGTTCTCCCCTCAATATCTACATTTGTATAAAGCACCCCTGCGAGCGGTAGCACTGAAATTTCGCTAAACAAGCGATCAATTGATACTCCTGTCGGTTCCCTCCAACCTTTTACAAGCACTTTTCCGTATTTGATATCAATTGCCAACATGATCTTATTTGGATATCGATTTACCATTCTGCTGAGCCAATCGCGATCAAGGATTCCTCTTGTCCCAACGATAATTCGCGCCGCGCCAGCGGCTATCAAATTCCTGATTAGTTCTTCAGAGCGCACCCCACCACCGACTTGGACGGGAATTGATGTGTTTTTCAAGATTTCTTTTATGATCTGGAAATTAGTCCCTTTTTCCATTGCAGCGTCTAAATCGATGAGATGAAGAGCAGGGGCACCCTTCTTTTCCCAACTCTTAGCCACAGCTACAGGATCAGGTAGCATTACCCGCTCGGTTCCCGGTACACCCCCAACAAGCTGGACAACATTTCCTCCCATGAGATCAATGGCTGGAATGACGATCAAGGCAGTCCTCCGCAAACTTGATAAAGTTCGATAAGAATTTCAAACCAGATGCACTACTCTTTTCAGGGTGAAACTGCGTCCCATATGTGTTCTTTTTTTTGATAAGAGATGGAAATTCACCATAATATTGCGTCGTGCACGATACAACTTCTTCTCGGGGTTTGGCGCGGAAAGAGTGCGCGAAATAGAAGTATCTTGATTCTACGCCGTCGAGAAGCGGATCTTTTCCCAACACACTATTCCATCCCATGTGAGGTATTTTTCCGCCGTCGAGTCTGACAACTCTCCCCTTTATGAAACTTAAACCAGGAACCGAGCCCTCCTCGCTTCCTTCAAAGAGTATCTGCATGCCGATGCAAATGCCTAGGCAAGGTGTTCCATCTTTCAAACGATCAACGATTTCTTCTGAATAAGTGGAAAGTTTCTGCATTGTTCTGCCAAACGCTCCTACACCAGGGAACACTATGCACTCTGCATCGAGCAAGTTTCGTGGATCTCTAATAATGGAAACTCTGGCACCGGCAATTTCAAGTGCTTTGCGGATACTATGAAGGTTTCCAGCGCCGTAATCGATAATGGCTATTTCTATCGACACTGAATGAGAACCTCCTTGAGTTTCTCGAGAAGCTGTTGGTTTATTTCTCTCGGTCCTATGGTGATTCTCACGCAATTTTCGAGCCGCCTTATCTTTCCAAAGTCTCTGATGAGGATTCCTTTTGCGGCAAGGGTTGAAACAAGAATTTCAGAGGATATCGGGGATCTCGCAAGAAGAAAATTCGTGTCGGATCTGTACACCTCAAACCCCAAGTCTTTCAATCCTTCTGAAAGAAAACTCCTTTCCTTTCGGACAGCCTCAACCGTCCTCCTCACGAAATCCTGTCGCTTTAGCGCCTCGATTGCCGTCTTTTCGCTTATGATATTGAGGCTCAATGGCGTTTTAGCCCTCAGCAGCACATTTGCTAATTCGAAATCGGCGGCTGCGTATCCGATTCGCAAACCCGCCAACCCATAGGCTTTCGAAAATGTTCTCGTGACGATCAGATTACTGTACTTGCGGACGAATTCTATAAACGACTGATCAGAAAACTCAGCATATGCTTCGTCCACGATGACAGGTCGGTCAACTCCTTCTATTATTGCCCTGACATCTTCCATTCGGAAACTATTACCAGTTGGGTTATTTGGGGTGCTTAGTAAAACTAACTTGCCTTCTGTTGAGTTTATGGCGTCTGGATCGAGTTGAAATTCCTCGTCGAGATCGACGCTAACGATGGAACCGCCGTTAACCTTTACGAAGAACGGATGCAAAGCATATGTGGGATGAGGCATGACGACTTTATCGCCTGCCTCAAGTAATGCCTTCATGCATACATCCAAAACCTCATCTGACCCATTTCCAGCAACAAAATTGCTCATTTCTAGCCCGTAGAATTGAGCAAGGGCACGTCTCAAGTCATCTGAATACGTCGTGGGATAATTGTTGAGGTCGGAAGCCGTAAGATTATTTAAAACGTCATCAACCACTGGATTTGAACCAAATAAATTGGCATTATTGTCCATTCTAAATGCTTTGACGGTGGGACTGTAGTAAAGGCTCACATCTCGTAAGGTGGACTTAATCCACTTCTCAATCACGATACTCACCTATGGAACCATTCTGTCTATGGGAACTATGAGGATGCCTGTCGCACCAAGCGCCTTGAGTCTTAAGACGGCATCATTGACTCTGTCCTTGTCGACAACCACATGGACAGCAACTATATCCTCTCGCCCCATGATATTCATTACAGTTGGGCCGGCGATGCCGGGAAGAAATTTCCTAATTTCATCAAGAGCGTCAATAGGAACGTCTGCCATGAGATATTTCTTGTTCTCGGCATCAGAAACGCTTCTGAGAGAGGACGTCAATTCTTCAAGTTCTCTTCCTTTCTCACTTAAGCTTTCTCTATTTGCCACAAGTACAGCATTTGATTCAACTATGGTGGAGATCTCCTTCAGCCTGTGAGTTTTCAATGTGGATCCCGTTGAAACGAGATCAACAATGAGATCTGCAACACCGATATATGGGGTGATCTCCGTGGCACCTGAGACTATTGAAATATTGACTTTCTTTCCAATACTGGAAAAGAATTGCTTTGTGAGATTTGGAAACGATGTAGCAACGGTCGATTCTTCTTTGATGTCAGCGATGGAATTGATGTTAGCAGCTTCAGGCACCGCTACTACAAGCCTGCAATATCCATAATTAAGATTGGCAAGCGTAACGACATCGAGTCCAGACTCAAAGACAAGATCCTTTCCAGTAATACCTGCATCAACAGCTCCCTGATAAACAAATCTCACGATGTCCTGCGCTCTGAGGAACATGATTTCAAGTCCCTTTTCTTTAACTGAGGCAAAGAGCCGTCGATCTGATCCGTCTTCTATCTCAATTCCAGCCTGTTTCATGATTTGAATCGATCGCTCGCTCAATCGCCCCTTATTTGGGAGAGCAATGCGCAGTGCCATATGTTCACCCTTAGCAATCATCCCACAACGTTCAATCAGTATTTAACGATAAGCGCTTGATCAATTTATTTTGGCAGATGATGACAAATTGGCGTATAGGGAACAATCATTTCGAAAATCGTAAATTGTGAATTTTTCAAATATCGGTTAGCTTAATCAGGCATCGCTTTCTGCATTTCTTATTTACCATCTATGGTTGCTTGCATGTCCCCTTTGAAGATATTCTGTTTCGCATCGACTTCCGCACAAGACTCGCCGATATTTGCTATTTCGATTAGCTGTCCGATCCCCCGAAGTGCAGCAATGCCTTTGCGCTTTAATGAGTACATATGTGTCTTCCTATCCACCTCTATAAATCCAGCATTCTTAAGCAGTCTCAGATGGAACTGTAGATGCCCAGTACGCAAGCCAAGTTCGCGGCTTATTTCCGAGAAACTCCTTTCACCAGACGAAAGATATCTCAAAATTTGGATTCGCCAGGCATTAGATAGGGGGCTGAGCAATTTCTCAGCCTGTTCTGGAGAAAAGTCCATTGAAACGCTGGGTGAAAACTTTCTATTCTCAGGTTTATCTGCCTTGAATCTAAACTTGAAGGTGTCAAATATCAACATGTGACAACGAATTTTCTGCAAAACTTCCAAGACGAATTTTGAGCACTTTGGATCGAGGCATGGGGAACGAGATCCAGATATTGTGTCTTCTAGTTCTTTCAAAAGAATCAAAGCAGTATCAGTTTCATCTTGGCTAAAAAGCCTTATGACATCTTCCATCACTTCTTGAATTTTGCCAATACATTCGCCTTTTTTAGTGCAACTTGAGGAACTATCAAATCTGCACATTTCTGTTTCCAAGAGCTTTTCGCTCTCTTTTCTCAATGTATCTCGAATTTGTTCAATGAATGTGCTTTTGAAATCATCATATCTAATATTAAGGACCGTTTCATTCAATCGTTCAATTTCTCTTTTCAAATTTGCCAATTCATTAATCAGTTGTTCGCTTTTCATTCGTATAAATTTGTATTACATCATAATACTTATATATTGCGAATCAAACTATACAAATCGGTGGAAATATGATAAAGATTCCTGATGAGATCATGAAAATTATTAATGATCCTGGTACAGCAAAAATATTGGGAACAAAGGATGCGGAAGGTAACGTGCATATCGTCCATGTGGGTAGCCTCGTAGCACCTTCGCAGGACAGCCTTGCCGTTGGAGCAGTTCTTATGCAGAAGACAAGCAAGAATCTCGGGGAAATGAAGGCGAAGAACGAATTGGCCTCTATGCTTCTCGTAAGCGGCATGAAGTCATTTGAGATAAAGGCGAGGGTAAAGGACTATCAGACATCTGGTCCCCTGGTTGACGCCATGAATAAGAATCTGGCAAGGTTGAATCTCAAGGCGAGAGGTGTATGGGTTTTCGAGCCAGTTGAGATTTGGAACCAGAGTGCATCCATGGAAGCGGGGAAGCGGATTGTCTAAGAGCTTCCTATATTCTCCCCCATTCTCTTTTTTTATTGGCCAACTTTCCCGCCTAGACGCAGCTCAAAGCGCCGCAGAGGATTCGCCTAATAATTTGGTCTGGTTTTCCGATTGGCATTCAAATTATTGCCTAGATTGCGATGGGAATGTGATCTTTGATATGCTATCTTTAGAAAATTCTGATCTTATCAGCTTGGGAATTGTCCCTTTCATTGCAACTTTTCCGTTTACGATGACTAATGCCCCTTCTACACCATCTATTGAGCACACCCTTTCAATGGCGTTTTTAATGATGTTCTCATCATCAGATGTCACAAGATTCCCTAATAAAGTCGCGCAGGCATCGGCCAATGTTACATTTTTCGAAATAACCACAGCAGCATCTGATATTCCAAATGATATTGAGTGTCCTATGTTGCCCGATGATGTGCAGATGCCAAAAATCCCTTCACGTGGCTCGCATCTGAAGCCGATCTTTTCCACGAGATCATCACCGGTGTATATGCCAATATCTGTTCTTCTGCTGAGTTTCATTGCAATGTCGCCACCGTTGTCTACTATCGCATGATCAGCCCCAGCATCCACCATTTTCTCAACAGCACTTTCAGCGATCGCGCCGGCCACAGCTGCCATGGGTCCTACACCTGCCAATTTCGCAGCCGTGCACATTCTCTTAATAATGAAAGGAGCCGATGGTAAAGGATCGTAGGGTTCAATTGTCAGCAAGAAAAATGGATCGCGAGATGCGTACCTGAGTATTTCTTCCCTTGATTCGAAAATAGCAGATTCGGCCAAACCGATGAATCGTTCCTCAGCGATTATGTTAACCGCAGTCTCGCCAACTTCGAAATGTTTTCGTATTACCATATGCGCAACTTCATGGCCCTCGGTGGGCAAGTGTCAATGCACAGGCCGCAAGCAATGCACTTGGCCGCTTTAAAAGACACTTTCCAACTCATTCCATCAATTTCAAATGCGTCGGCAGGACAAATGGATAGGCAAGCCCCACAGTGTGTGCAACGATCTTCGTCTCTATTCACATATTCGTTCAATTCCTTTACTTCCACGCCCGCGCTTTTCAGGAAGCCAACTCCTTTGCTCACCTGAGAAGGTTTGCCGTCGACTTCGATCAATAGCCTTCCGCCGCGCTCACTAACCTCAGCCCTCAAGATGTTTACCATTAGATCAAATTCCTTTACCATTTTGTAAGTGATCGGCTCGTTCACAATCGATGGCGTGAAGCTCAATAAAAACTTCTTTTTTACCAGAGTCATACCTCCTCTTTAGACCTGATATCCAGCGGCTTGAATGCTCGTTCGCTTGGCAAACCATGAACTGGGCGGGTCAGGAGGAATTCACCCTCTTCAATCATGGTCTTAAGCTTCTCTGCGATGATTCTAGCTTTATAATAGCTTGATAAGGATGATGTTTTCACTTTCTTGCCATAAAGCTCGATAAATCCACTGCGAAGTTCAGCGTAACTTACTTCTTTCAGAGGATTTCTACTCCGGGATTGAAGGGAATAATCTAGGACGGGCGCAAAAAGTTCTTTGTCGCTGAGTGAAGCATACTTCATTACCTCAGAATCAAGTATTGGTATTGGCACGCCAATACCAACGGCAAGCGAAACACCGTATCTGTGGAAATAGAGCGCTCTAACAAACTCTGTTGACATTTCCTTCATATCTCCTATCACTGCCAGAGTTCTCGCCGCCCTGGTTGGAACCCCGTTTCTAGTCGGAACCGCCGTATTGTACTGAGTTCCTTCCCATGCTACAAATCCCTTAGCTCCCCCAATGAAAATCCTTGAACCTATTCCTATTGTCCTACAGCAGGGATCTTTTAGAAGGGGAGACAATTGACCTGAGCTGCTATATGTCGCATTTCCATAGTTCGGGAGAAGCTTCCCCATATAGGTAAATAATGTCGTATCAGATGAATTGGTGGCAACTGCATAATTCTGATATGCGTTTCTTGGATTGAACAAATAAGCTTGATTGATCGTTTTCAATGAAATATAAGTGTCAATGCTGCGACGTGGGTAGCAGTCTGTGCCGTATGCGGTGGCCCTTAAGTGAACTGGTTTCCCCGCAATTAGCTCTTCTATAACATGTGCACCGCCATAGTCAAGATCTCCGTTCTCCTTCAGCTCAGTTGCGCCTATGTAAGCATCAACTGCCGCAAGACCTGTGTAGGCCGGGACATCATTAAGCCATACCTTTTGCATTTTTATGGGCGGTTCCGAGTGGCCAAAGTTAAGGAAAGCGCCTGAGGAGCACATAGCTCCAAACGTGCCAGTCGTCACAACATCAACTTCCTTCGTTGCACTTTCCAAACCTTGACTCTCAACAACTTTGATGACTTCTTCAGCGGTCATCACCACTACATCGCCGCGCTTGATCTTCTCATTGATTTCTTCATACGTTCTCAACGTTCAACCTCCGCTGACATACCCGAATAGGTCGATGATAACTATCGTTAAATTTATACCTTTTCTCTTAGCGCTCCAGCAGGTTCCGAACGTATGCAAGTTCCGCATTTGATACAGATCCGCCAGCACCACCTCTTATTGTATTATGCGAAAGAATGAACATTTTGTAGTAATTATTCTTTCTTCTTATTCTTCCTACCGTCACAGCCATTCCTTTTGCTCTGGATGGTTCGCCGGCATATACATCCATCAGAGGTTGCGGTCTGTCTTGTCCCATCTGTACGATAATAGGTGCAATAGGAACTGTTGGTAGGTTCAGACGCTGAGCTTCGCTTTTAAAATTGATAAGTACTTCTGTAAATTCATCAATTGTTGGATTTTCTTTGAGCCGCAGAGTTACGGACTCAAGATGTCCGTCAATAACAGGTACGCGAACGCAGTTCGCGAGCACCTCAAAATTCGCAAATTCAACGCCGTTAGAAGACAGCCTGCCCAGGAGTTTCAATATCTCCGACTCCATTTTTTCCTCCTCGTTTTTGATAAATGGGATCACATTACTCAAAATATCTAGAGAAGGAACACCTGGATATCCTGCGCCAGAAACTGCTTGATATGTTGAGACAACAACAAGATCGATCCCAAATGCGTCATTTATCGCTTTGAGAGGGATTGCAAGCCCTGTCGTTGAGCAATTGGGATTAGTTACGATGAAGCCTCCATTCTTATACGTCTCTTGGAATTGAATCAGATCCAGATGATCGGGGTTTACCTCTGGAATCAGAAGTGGCACGTCTTTCCTCATCCTGTGAGATGCGGCATTTGAAAAAACTGCCACACCCTTTGATGCCAAAGACGCTTCATATTCTTTTGCGATATCGCTCGGTAAACCGCTGAATGCAACTCTTACTTCATTGGCAATTCTGTCGGTATCGATCTGCTCAACAACCATTTCAAGAGTCTCGGTTCTGAACGTGCAGTCTTTCAATTTTAGCACATCACCCAGTTTCTTACCCTCGGATCTTTCAGATGCGTACAATCCTTTTATTTCAAAGAAAGGATGTTTCTCAAGCAATTGAATAAAACGCTGTCCTATCATTCCTGTGGCACCGAGTATGGCTACTTCTATTTTGCCCAATTATTCACCTCCCTCTAGGTATTTCAGATTGCTCTGCATTATATCAATAAAGCCAGTTGAATCTTCATTTTCGCCGGCTTTCCTTATCTCTTCCATTGCACTAATAAGCTGCCTAACTGCAATTCCGTTGTAAGGATTGCAGTGCTGTATTTCGTAATACAAGTTCGCGTCTTCGCTAGCAACATCACTAGATGTACTCAATTGTCGGCTGAAGGTTGTAGATGCAACTTCCTTTAGGCTCTTCATATCATATCCACTTCGAGCAAGCGCTCTGAGAAATGCGATGTTTAAGGCATGAGTCATCCCGAGAACATAAGCCATCATCCTGTCGTGATCATCTATTGACATCCTGATGATTCTAGCAGTCGATCCTTCAAAAAGATCAACAGTGGCATCGACTGCTTCCTTGCATCCACAATCGCACACAATGATATTCCTCTCGTGAAATGATGGTACGAAAGGTCCAAACATCGGATGCACGCTACAGACCTTGTGTCCATCCTTTGCGGCGTTCTTGAGGAGATCGACAAAGGAATTTTTTATTGAGGAAATGTCAAATACGACACCCTTTGGCGTCGAAGAAATCGTTTCCTCTAAAATGCCTCGAACAGATGAAATTGGCGTCGCCACAATAATGAAATCCATTACCCGAACAGCTTCTTTGAAATTCATCACGTTTGGAAATCTCGACGACTTAGATCTATCGAAGACGAAGACTTCATGTCCTTTCTTGGCAAAATAGTTGCATAGGAGACCACCCATCTTCCCAGCACCACCAACTATAAGTAGTTTCATACTTTCTTTGGATTTCTTCAGTTTGTACTGAGCTTCCAAAGTCTCACTGATCAAGATAGAAGCAATATTTCGTGCAGAAATTTCACTCATTCCAATTTCCTGTAATTTATTCACATATCTTCCCACTACTTTACTCTCCACATCAAGATCACGCATCGGCAAATTGCCTTTGATCTTTGCTTTGCCTACCTCTTTTCCGATCTCTATTCTTTCCGCTATGAGCCTAATAATGCCCTGATCAATCTCCTCAATTCTTTTCCTTAGAGATGATATTTCCTCACACAACGAAACCACCACGCATGCACAAGTCTGCTAGAACTATGGCCGTTGCTGCCTCAACCACGACCACCGCTCTTGGAACAATGCATGGATCATGTCTCCCTTCAATTCTTAGTGAGGTGTTTTCAAGTTTGACTAAATCCACGCTTTGCTGGATTTTCGCTATCGACGATGTAGGTTTAAATGCAACTCTAAATGTTATTGGTGTTCCAATCGCAATCCCACCAAGGATACCGCCAGAATTATTCGAAAGTGTGATTATCTTTCCGTCCTTAATGGCGAAATGGTCATTATGTTCGGATCCTCTCATCGAACTTGATCTGAAACCAGAACCAAATTCAATGCCCTTCACAGCAGGTATCGAAAAAATCATTTTTGCAAGCTCGCCTTCGACAGTATCAAAAAAAGGCTCACCAGTGCCAACAGGGACGCCGATTGCCATGCATTTGATTATTCCTCCTACACTGTCTCCCTCGGCCTTCGCATCCAAGATCTCCTTTTCCATAGCTCCGATAAGCGCGGGATTAGCGGTCCTTATGTGATTTGTCATCCTCGTGTTCATTATATGTTCAAAAGAATGTTCCACCTCATCGACGATTTTTCCTATAGACTGAGTGTACGCGGCGATTTCCACACCTATGCGTTTGAGAAGGGCCTTTGCTATCGCCCCTGCCGCGACTATAGGAGCGGTCATCCTACCAGAGAACTGTCCACCGCCCCTTAAATCGTGAAACCTACCGTATTTCATGAGAGCGGAGAAATCCGCGTGACCTGGTCGCGGGATTCTCCTGAATATTTCATATTTGGAACTATCAATGTCCTTGTTCCACATGATTAAAGTAATTGGTGCACCTGTTGTGAAAGAATCAAGAATGCCTGAAAGAACATCAACTTGGTCTTCCTCATTCCGTGCAGTTCCAACCTCACCAATTGGTTTTCTCAAGTCTATTTCTTTTTGGATATAATCTCTTTCGATTTTTAAGCCGGCTGGGCACCCGTCAATAACACATCCTACACACGGTCCATGACTGGAGCCAAAGAGCGTTAGTCTAAAATGCGTCCCTATTGTATTCATTCAATCAACTCCATTTGAGCACCGAGAGCGCGCATGTCGTTCAAGAATGAAGGGTACGATACCTCGTAACACTTTCCATCGGTGATAATTGTCTCCCCCTCTGCGACTAGACCAGCAACTGCTGCTGCCATGAGAATCCGATGGTCGCCTTGAGAATCAATAACAGTTCCTTTCAATCTATTTGGGCCTCTGATAATACACCCATCTTTCCTTTCCTCAATATCAGCTCCCATAGATCTTAAGAATGATGTTGTCGTGCTTATTCTATCGCTTTCCTTCAACCTCACGTGTTCTGCATTATAAAGCTTGGATTCACCCTCAGAAACTGTTGCTAAAACAGATACTATTGGGAATAAATCTGGCGAGTCCGATAAATCGATATTCGTGCCACGGAGGTCGTTTGCTGAGACTGTTACTTCAGACCCCCGTCTCTCCACACATGCCCCGAACTGTTCCAGAATGTCTAGAATCACTTTGTCTCCTTGGCGATCTTGAGGGTCAAGACCCCTGATTGTTACTCTTCCAGCTATAGCGCCTGCAACGAGAGGAAATGCGGCGGAAGAATAATCGCCGGGAATTTCGTATTCACATGCAATATATTCTTGATTTCCAGGCACATGAAATCCGTCAGACAACTCTTTGCATTCAGCTCCAAATCTCTTCATCATCTCTATGGTAATTTCAACGTAGGGGCGAGATTTCAGTGGCGTTGTGAGTATTATTTTCGTGTCAACCTCCTTTACTGGTGAGGAAATGAGCAGTGATGAGATAAATTGAGAACTCACGTCGCCTCTAATGTGCGCAATTCCTCCTCTGTTGGGTCCCCTGATGACAAGTGGCGCGCGACCATCGCCTTTGGTTGATACGCAATAAACGCCCATTTCCGTAAGTGCATCGATCAATGGCTGCATGGGCCTTCGCCGAATCGATTCATCACCAGTCAATATCGTGATGCAAGGAAGAAGTGAAGCGACGCCGGCGATCAATCTAATGGTCGTCCCCGAATTCTCAACGTCTATAACATCATCTGGACAGACGAATTCTCCACCACGTATCTCGCAAATATCTCCTCTTACATCTACCTCAGCACCGAGCAGCCGAATTGCATTCAGTGTTGCAATCGTGTCCCCGCTGAATAACACCTTTCTCAGTATGGATCTGCCATCTGCAAGTTGTGCAAGAACCATCGCCCTATGTGTATAGCTCTTTGAAGGTGATGATGGAAGTGTGCCATCAATTGAAGACTGCTTAACCCGTAGCTTCATGATTATATTCTCCCTCTATGCTGTATTTATTCCATTATAAATGTTCGTCACGATGAACTTCACATCGTCGAACCCGCAAAGGAATTCATCAAGATCTTCCTCATCAACTAGTGCGACGATTGCAGGTCCCGTGCCCGAAATACCTGAGCACTTCGCCCCTCTGCATAGCGCTCTTACGGCAATGTCCTGATCTAATCCAAGGGCAGCTCCATAAGCCAAGCCGTTGAGAATCATCGCAGAATAATAGTCACCAGAAATAGCACGTTCAAAAGCTATTTCAACCATACTTCTTATAGAAATAATTCTTTCCATAGGGAGTTTGTTCTTTCTAATCTGGAAATTTGGAACATAGATCAGGACCTTGAGACTATCTGGCAGCGTGTCCCTTTTGATGATTCTTTCCGCTATATTATCAGTTAGCGCAATACCACCGAAATAGGATGCACATGCGTCATCAAAAGCACCTGTAATCGATACACCCGCTTTTTTCGCGCACCGGGTTCCTATTTTAATCGCATCGATACTGTCACATTTTATTCTAAGCGCATCCAGGGTTGCCATAATAACAGCATTCGCTGCAGCGCTACTACTTTTCAGTCCTCTGGATATTGGAATCTCCGATTTGGTGCTTATTCTCGCCCCAAATCCTTCATCTGGAAAATACGTATTGATGACTTCCCTTGCGCACATCTTGATTAGCGTTGTATCCTCATTCTCGAATCCTTCAATTCTCGCGAGAAACTGCCCATCCGTAGTAATTTCAACATCGGCCCATGTCCTTAGCCCAATTCCAAATGCTCCGCCCTTACCTGTCGCAATTGCATTGACAATAGTTGCTGCACCATGGGCAGTTCCGTGCCCCCTCATTTTAACGCCTCCATCGCTGACTTCAACATGACGTCCCGAGGCGGACTCCTTCCAGTCCAAATCTCAAAGGCTTTTTCTGCTTGGGATATAAGCATTTCCAAACCTGATGCAATTTTGGCACCGCGAGCCTCGGCTTCGGAAAGAAATCTTGTTTTGGGCGGATTATAAATCACGTCGAACACGAATTGATCCTTGGAAAAAATTTCTGGGTCAATAAGATCTTCATCTGGAAATCCTTTCATACCTAGAGGCGTGCAGTTGACAATTATTTCGAATTTGTGACGCCTTACATCATCTAGCCGAATGAGGTTAATATCTCCTCCCAAATCATCAACCAGCTGCATTGCCCTTTCCTGACTTCTGTTTATTAAATAAACCTCTGCACCCTTTCTCAGGAGAAATGTGCAGCATGCCCTAGCCGCACCACCAGCGCCAAGAACCAGTGCACTCTTGCCGTGAGGATCTATATTGTTGACTTCGAAAGTTGATTCAACTCCATGAAGGTCGGTGTTGTATCCAGTGAGCACACCGTTTTCATTAGCAATTGTATTCACAGCACCAGTGCAATCTGCACTTTCGTCAAGTTTATCAAGAAAAGCCATGATTTCTGTTTTATGCGGTATGGTAACATTGATGCCTCGAATATCGACATCAATGATCAAGTTCACAAAATCCTCGAGTTCATTTGCTTTCGCTGGGAATCTTAGATATATGCCAGGGATATGAAGGGCCTTAAACGCCGTATTGTGAAGCAGTGGAGATATCGTGTGTGATAGCGGATAACCTGTTATTCCAGTGATTATCGGGGCATCTCCAAGGAATCTCAGGGAATCAATATCCAGCTGCCCGGGAGCTATCTCTCTTCCTTTTTCAGCTGATGCGTAAGTAAATGCGCATCCAAGCTTCTTTGAAAGAATTCTGGTCAATATTCCAAGTTCTCCCATACCAATAATCACGAAGTCGTTTCCAGTTTCCCTAAAACCATCCGCTGCTTCAAAGATCGCATGTAGGTCACGGATTGAATTCACCATGAATGCGGCCTTTGCAATGTCAGCTTTCGAGGAGTTTCTAATCAAAGTTTCTATTATAGACGAGGTGCTTGGTGTGCTTTCAAAATCGTGAGTTGAACAAATGATTTTTATCTCTTCAGCGATGGGTGCTAGTTTGTCAAGAATTTTGGAATCTGACTCTATGTCGATTATGTTGAATCCAGATCTGATTGCCTTCCTGAAGAATTCCAATCTTTCATGATCCGTTCCAGAGAATTTCCCACCCTGCCTTGCAAGCCGCACTGTTGCAATTTTCGCCACTCGAATATCTTTGAATCCTTCGAGGTCCTTGGGTAGTGCATCCATCATATCGAATCTAATCTCTATAACGTCCGGAGACTTCGAGAGAACATTTCTCGCCATTTCAATAGCGCTTTCAAGACTCTTTTCTGCAATAGTAACACAGATCTTCATCATCTCTCCACAATAGTTTCGTTAATCGCGTGGCCAAAATGCCTTCCACCTTCTTCAAGTCTCACCAAAACTTTTTGCCCTTCTATCAATTCCGCTACTGAGATAGAACCATCAGGGGTGCAGAGCCTGATTGTTTCAGCATTCTGCAAGATAGCTGTATACTTTTCATCGTTAGCTGCCACTTCGATTAAGATCAATGGGCGTCTCTCAATCTTCGCCCTGCCAACAATTACACTCCTACAATTGCCACTTGAATCCACCGCGAGTACTTCATCGCCGCTTGAAATTTCAGAAAGGTATCTAGTTTTGCCATCTGGGCAGAGAATGTAAGAATGGACGGCTCCGGCATTAACTCTAAAAGGTCGTGAAGCAACGTATTGGCTTTCCATGCTTTCTGACTGCACCAAAAAGAGACACGCCGACTGGGATCCTATCAACATGCCTTCGCCAACTCGGAGAATCGAACAGGTATCTACACATACGCGATCTCCTAATGACAATGGTACGACCCTATTGATAGGAACAGGAGTGAGATTAATCTTTGGTAATTCCCTTGAAACAGTCTCTGCAAAGTCTTTCAGATTCTTAGGCTTCTTCGGTTCAATAACAATTCCATTAACACCTACCTCAAGAGTTTGAGTAAATAAGCGGGCGTCATCGGGACTTGACGTAGCTGCAAGAAGCCTTGTTCTAGATTTTTGAAACTCAGCAATCAGATTTTCCAGAGGAATAATTTTCCAGTCGAGCGCTTTGACTATGAGAAAGTCAACACGGTCTTTCCATTCACTCGCCCTTTTCAGGTCTTCTGCGTCCTTAATAATTACTAGGTGACCTACCAGAGATCCCTCGAAAAAAATCTGATCTCCCTTCAGAATAAAAGCATCAAATCTTCCGAGCTTTCTAAAATTCTCATCTTCGGCTCGGATAAGAATATCCACAAATCCACTTTCAAGGGCCGTTGTGACTATTCTCTTTCTTTCTTCTTGAGATGAAAGTTCTGTAGCTGAGACCCAAATGATTTTTCCGCTTGTGTTGTTCTTCATCAGATCACTTCAGCATCCTCATTGCTTCCTCTACGCTTGCATTTTCCAAGACGATTTTCGAAATCGCTCTTGTGATTCCAACGACGTTCCTGTGTTGGAAGACGTTTCTGCCGATCGAAACCCCTTTCCCACCAGCTTCAATTGAATCCTTCACCATCTGCAAAAGTCTTTCATCTGAATCCATTTTTGGTCCGCCCGCAATTACGACAGGAGCTAAAGATCCCTTTACAACTTCTCTGAACGAGTCGATGTCACCGGTATAATTCGTTTTGACTACATCCGCGCCAAGTTCGGTTGCCACCCTTGCACAGTGTTTAACCAGATCAACATCAAATGAATCCTTGATGTTCTTTCCGCGCGGGTAGATCATGACGAGGAGTGGCATTCCCCATTCATTGCATTTTCTAGCAACCTCGCCAAAATCCTTCAACATTTGGGATTCTGTATTTGAACCGAGATTCACATGAATTGAAACAGCATCGGCACCGAGTTTGATTGCCTCTTCAACCGTTGTTACCATGACCTTTTCGTTTGGATCGGTTCCTAGACTTGTGCTCGCGGACAAATGAATTATCAAACCAATGTCCCTGCCAAAAGAGCGATGGCCATACTGGACGATGCCTTTGTGAAGCACAACAGCGGTAGCGCCGCCTTCGGCTACCATGTCGATCGTCTTTTTCATATCAACTAAGCCGTCAATAGGGCCGAGTGATATACCGTGATCCATAGGGACAATCACTGCCCTTCCGGTTTTCCTATCCATAATGCGTTCCATGCGGATGCTTTTTCCGAGCACACCATCACCTCAGGTTGGCGTGACAATACTTGACACGCATATAAGATTTTCTGTACATTCAAAACGCTTTCGACAAGAATAAGGGTACTTTGTCTGATCTTTCTTCAAGAGTCTTCCCCGTCTGATGCCTGAATCCTTTTTCAAGTTGAAGTAAGAGGATCTGTGTTAGCTTTGGATCACTGCTTTGTAAGGTTAATTGCATTGGTGCCAGATTCGATGATCGTTCCGCTGATTTTTCACCGCGTTGAGGATGTAGTAAATGAAAATTCCATCGCGATGTCTAGCCACTTTGGAGATCCAGGTTTATCATACCAAATTGTCATATTATTTCCTTCAATTATGCCCGTAAAGTGAAAATAGTGTGATGTCGGCGGTATAGGAATGTTTGTTGAATATTCCCAGGATTTTGGAACGATATGGAGAGTCCCGCTAGCAGACTCTACATCCCGATCGATCTAAATCGCAATTGATCCCGTTACTTCAGCTGTTCTGGTACCTTATTCGGATATCTTAAGTTCATAATATGTGCAATTAAATGTACTTTCCCCGTTCCTTCCAAATCTCTTGCTAGCGTTAGATTCCATAATTTGATACCCATGATATCCGTTCCGATTGGAACGAGAGGAACTACGCATGTATCAACAATAATGCCACCGATAATCTTAGAGATTTTCTGGAATTCGAAGGGCCCCTTTCTGGTCATCAACAATTGGCTTATCATTCTGCCCGTAAGCTCCCTCTGATCGTTGTCTAAATGATCAATATCAATCGTATTCTGAATTATCATCGAATTATTTTTATTAAAGTTTATTTAAATATTCAAAAAATTCATGATTTTATTCTCATTATATATTTTGCCAATTTATGGCTAGTTCCTTACTTCACATTCTTAAAATACCGCGTATTGTACTCGATGATCATGGAAGCATATCATATTATAAGAGCGCTTATTCTCCTAAAAATATGCTATCTTCCCCCAAATTTTCCTATTAAAATGCTTTCAAAACGAATACTGAGAGAATATTGTTATAGACTTGCGAAAGAAAGCGAAGCGACGTAATGTGGTGCCCAAAATTGAGCATAAATGACCATAATTGAAAGCTTTTTATGTAAGTTCGCAGTTCATTTCCTTATATGTGGGGTTCACTCGCGAAATTTTTTGGCCGATTTCCTTCGCAAGCAAAGGTTGCAAGACTTCTTCTTGAGCACGGTTTACGTGTCTCGGACGACTCTGTATTTTGTGGGAATATTGAGCTTGCGGATATTGCGATTGCCCGTGCTGCAGGGGTTGATAGACGTATTGTTCGTTCGGCTGTCGAAACGATAATGTCGAATCCTGAGCTCCTTGATGTGTATTCTCGCTTGAAGCCAACAGCAATGTTAAAAGAAGTTGCGCCCAAGATGGGCTGGAGTGCTATCGAAATCATCCCTGTTGACCCCCGAATGCCAGGCATCTTGGCCGAAGTAGCGACGGTCATTGCAAGCGCAGGCATAAGCATTCGTCAGGCGATTGTCGATGATCCTGAACTCTCAGAAGAACCAAGACTTTACGTTATCACCGAGAGCGCAGTTCCTCCTGAACTGATCCCAAAGATCAAAACGTGTAAAGGCGTCCGCAGCATTCTCATTCATTAGGGGGCAATTAGATAGACGCGGAGGTTCGTCAGGGAATTCGACCTCATATCGCCTCAATGATCGCAATTGTTGGCATCTCTTTCTCATCGATTTTTATCAGGTGGAGCGATGCACCTGCAATCGTAATCGCGGCTTACCGAATGGGATTTAGTTCGCTGATCCTTCTTCCATTTGTAGTATTTTTCGAGAGGAAAGAGCTGCAGAGGATTGATGTGAGATCTCTTGTTGTCCTTTCACTCGTTGGCCTAACCCTTTCCCTCCATTTCCTCTTCTTTATAAGTGCTGTGCAGCAAACAACTGTGGCAAGCGCCGTTATTCTTGTGACTTCTCACCCTTTGATTGTGTGCCTATTGTCAGCATTGCTCTTTCGTGAGAAAACTCTGCATTCCCTCCCGGGCGTGCTACTTGGTTTCATAGGGGTAATCTTCATATACGCAGAAGACTACGGAAATTCTAACAGCGTTGGCAATGCGCTCGCATTCCTTGGTGCGGTTGCTGCAGCAGCCTACATAATTTTAGGTCGGATAATCAGGCAGAAAATGAGCTTGCTTTCGTACGTTTTTCTCGTTTACTTCTTCTCCTCACTATTTCTATTTCTGCTGTGTCTCGTATTCCAGCAACCGCTGTGGCCTTATCCAATTGCTGAGTACTACATCTTTGTGGCTCTTGCAATCGTCTCGACCATTTTTGGACATACCTTATTTAACTATTCAATTAAATACTTGCCAGCTACTTACATAAGCGTATCATTTCTGGGAGAGCCAATCGGAGCCTCGATTCTCGCAGCTTTGTTGCTTGATGAATCCCCAACCCTTTCCGTTGTAATTGGCGGCGCAATGATACTGAGTGGAATCATGTTTGTGGCATTGAAATCAAGAAGTTTGAGTTCGTAGAATGATAAGTTTTGAGCTCATTGACTTCGATTTTCCCTTTTCGGGCCCACTTGATTGCGCCGACAATTGCCTTAGCTCCCTGAATAGTTGTCATGAAAGGTATCTCAAGTTCAACAGCCAATCTTCTCATCATGTAGCCGTCTCTTCTCGCTCCAGAGCTCTCTGTTGGAGTGTTTATAATGAGGTTGATTTCGCCCTTCCTCATCAGACTTAGCGCGTCTGGGGCCGTTTTTTCGCTAATCCTGTATACCGTTGTTGTCGAAATCCCATGATTTCGCAGGAATGTTGAAGTTCCCTTTGTTGCATAAATGGTAAATCCCATTTCCGAGAGCTCCTTTGCAATGGGCAAGACCGCTTCTTTGTCGCTATCGCTGACGGTGATGTACACGCTGCCGTTGAGTGGCAATTTGTACCCAGCAGCGGTGTATGCTTTGTGGCATGCTTCCTCTAGAGTCTCACCTATTCCCATAACTTCTCCTGTGCTCTTCATTTCTGGCCCCAGTATGCTGTCTACGCCAGGCAATTTCAAAAATGGAAATACCGACGCTTTGACAGCCACATGGTTGAAGTGGGCGACACCTATCAGCCCTATGTCCCTCAGTTTCTTACCTAACATGATCTTCGTTGCGATTTTGGCCAAGGGGATACCTATCGCTTTTGATACAAATGGGACGGTTCTGCTTGCTCTCGGATTCGCCTCGAGCATGTAAACTTCATCATCCTTGACAGCGAGCTGGAGGTTCATTAACCCTTTGATCTGCAGAGCACTCGCCACCTTTTCGGTGATTTCGATAATTTCATCAATGACTTTTTTTGAAAGCGTTTGCGGAGGAAGTACCATTGTTGCATCTCCCGAATGAACACCCGCCTCTTCTATATGCTCGAGAATGCCTCCGATGAAAACATCCTCGCCATCAGAAATGGCATCTACATCAATCTCAATCGCGTGGGACAAATACTTGTCCACGAGTATGGGATGTTTTCTCGATACCTTTACCGCCGATAACACGTACATTTCAAGCTCCTTTTCGTTGTAAACTATCTCCATGGCCCGACCGCCAAGCACGTAACTAGGTCTTACAAGCACTGGGAAACCTATCTTCTTCGCGATATCCTTTACTTCCTCAAAAGAATATCCAGTGCCAGATAGCGGTTGCTTGATACCGAGTCGATCCATCAATGCGGAGAAAAGCTTACGATCTTCAGCAACATCCATCATCTCAGGTGCCGTTCCTAAGATCCTCGTTTTTTTGCCCTGGAGCGCTTTTTGAAGCGGAACTGCAAGGTTCACAGCAGTCTGCCCACCAAATTGCAGGATGACGCCATCGGCATCTTCTTTCTCGATAACGTTCAAAACGTCTTCAAGAGTAAGAGGTTCAAAATAAAGCCTGTTTGAAATGTCGTAATCAGTGCTCACTGTCTCAGGATTGTTATTAATGATGACGGCATCGACATCTTCCTCTTGCAATGCCATAACACCATGGACGCAACAATAATCGAACTCAATCCCCTGTCCAATGCGAATCGGCCCGCCACCAACAATTACAACTTTTCGTTTATTGCTTGGCCTTGCTTCACATTCACTTTCATAAGTTGAATAAAAGTATGGCGTTGTAGCTTCGAATTCTGCTGCACATGTGTCGACCATCTTATACGTCGGCAATATGCCCATTGAAATTCTTAACGATCTGATTGCCTCAGGTGATGTATTCCTCATTTGTGCAATGCTTTCGTCTAGAAATCCCATTTTCTTCGCTTTCATTAGAAGTTCGTGTGTTAGTTCAGGTGCATTGCGAAGTACATTTTCCATTTCAACAATGTTTCGGATTTTCTTGATGAAGAAGATATCCCATTTTGTGAGATCAGCGATCTTCTCGAGCATCATTCCTCGCCTGATCGCTTCTGCAATGGCGAATAATCTTTTGTCGGTCGGATTGGCAAGCTCGTCCTCGAGCTCCCCATCGCTCCACTGCTCAGGCTCCAAGCCAATTTTATCGATTTCTAGGGATCTCACAGCTTTCATGATAGCCTCTTCAATAGTTCTCCCGATTGCCATGACCTCTCCAGTACTCTTCATTTGCGTACCGATTCTTCTATCAACAGTACGGAATTTATCGAACGGCCACCGCGGAATTTTCAAAACGACATAATCAATCGAAGGTTCAAACGCAGCATAGGTCTTTCCAGTTATTCTATTTGTTATCTCATCAAGAGTCTTACCAACCGCGATTTTGGCAGCGACTCTTGCAATAGGATATCCTGTAGCCTTTGAGGCTAGAGCAGATGATCGCGAAACTCGCGGGTTAACTTCGATCACTCTGTACTCTTTGTTATCGGGATTAAATGCAAACTGGATGTTGCAACCGCCTTCTATCCCAAGTGCCCTAATGATCTTTATTGCTGCAGTTCTTAACCGTTGATGGTCGGTGTCTCTCAATGTCAGGGCAGGAGCTACTACTATGCTTTCACCTGTGTGTATGCCCATGGGATCGAGGTTTTCCATGCTGCATATCGTGATGCAGTTATCGTTGCGATCCCTCATGACCTCGTATTCGTACTCTTTCCAGCCGAGGACGCTCTCTTCGATAAGCACTTGGTGTATCCTTGAATAGATAAGCCCCCTTCCCGCGATTGATTCGAGTTCCTCCTCATTTCTCGCGATGCCGCTTCCTGTTCCTCCTAGAGTATATGCTGGCCTTACGAGAACTGGATAGCCAAGCTCTTGAGCAGCCCTTTTCGCATCTTCCACACTTGTAACAGCAACGCTTTTAGGGACAGGCTCCCCAATTTTTTTCATAGTTTCTTTGAACAGGTCTCTATCCTCAGAAAGTGCTATTGCCAGCGGTTGCGTTCCAAGAAGTTTAATTCCAAGTCTGTCGAGCGTTCCATTTTCTGCGAGCTCAGAGCAAATATTTAGCGCCGTCTGGCCCCCCATCCCAGAAAGTATCCCATCAACACACTCTTTT
This sequence comes from Methanomassiliicoccales archaeon, assembly GCA_038850735.1. NCBI lineage: Archaea > Methanobacteriati > Thermoplasmatota > Thermoplasmata > Methanomassiliicoccales > Methanomassiliicoccales archaeon. Next base: position 17,919 of record JAWCLO010000007.1, on the reverse strand, counting down.
TCCGCTATTCTCGCCACTATCTCGGCGTTTAGCGGCTCGATATAAACGTAATCAGCCGTTTCGAAATCCGTCTGGATCGTCGCAGGATTGGAGTTCACAAGTACGGTTTTGAAGCCTTCTTCCCTCAACGACCTGCAAGCTTGCGAGCCCGAAAAGTCAAACTCCGCTGCCTGCCCTATTACGATTGGCCCTGAGCCGATGACCATAATCTTCTTGAGCTCCCTGTTCATCATTCTGTGTCCTCCAGCATGGCAGCAAATTCGTCGAAAAGGAAACTTGTATCTCTCGGTCCGGGCGACGCTTCTGGGTGGTATTGTACGGATATAATTGGGAGCTCATCATGCCTCGCACCCTCCACGGTCCCATCGTTCACATTGAACTGGTCTGGTTTGAAGCCATTGTCGATTAGAGAATCCACTTCAACGGCATATCCGTGATTTTGAGAAGTAACATAGACCTTATTACTAAATTTCACAGGTTGGTTTGCCCCTCTGTGCCCGAATTTCATTTTATATGTTCTTGCTCCGAAAGCAAGCGCTAGAATTTGAAATCCAAGGCAGATACCCATTATAGGATACTCTTCTTTAATTCTCTGCACGGTTTTCACAATGGTTTCCTTTATTTCTGGATGGGCCGGATTTCCAGGCCCATTAGAAATGAAAATTCCATCAATATCGTTGTCTTTGAAGAAATCGACTGGCGTATCATAGGGGATCCTTACAACCGTGAATCGTTCTTTCAATGCCCTTAAAATTGCCTCTTTACATCCGCAGTCAAATAAAGCAACCGTCTTTGCCTCCTTTTTTTTGTTCTCGTACCTGATTATCTTTTTCGTTGTTGCCTGGGCTACGAGATTCTTCTCCGCTGGAAAAGGCATTGATCTTACCTTTTCTGTGATTTCCTCGACATCGTCATCACATGAAATTGCGCCCCGCATTGTTCCATGTTTTCGAATTTTGATGATGAGCGACCTTGTATCAACGCCAGAAATGCCCGGAATATTGTGGTTATATAGAAAACTCTCAAGAGTCCTTCCAGAATACATAGGCGTCGGCTCATGGCAGTAATCTCTTACCACGAAACCTTCCACTTGAACTCTATCTGATTCAAAGTCCTCTTGATTTATGCCGTAGTTTCCTATGGTGGGGAAAGACATGACTAGAATTTGTCCTATATAGGAAGGATCGGTAAGGCTCTCCTGATATCCTGTCATCCCAGTGTTAAAAACTACTTCACCAAAAACCGTCTTTCTAAAGCCAAAGCCAACACCCTCGACCACAGTTCCATCTTCGAGGATGAGGCGAGAGGTATGCATCAGAAAGTCAAGGTATCGCTAATTCCTACTTAATCTTTGTCATCACTTATTGGACAATATTTTGAAAAATTGTTAGCATTTGAACTTCAGGAGCAATCCTTGCGAGGGATTTGATATCGTTAGTTATCTAAGATCGGTGATGCATGCTTCTCAACTGATCGTATCTATCATGACTTTCTTCAAAACTATTGTTTCTATGCGGGATTTGGAATTAGGAACACCTCACAGAAATTGTGATGATCAAAACAAGCCTGGTTGACATCTAGAGAATCTCGAATTAAAGCCATCGAATTAATGCTTGATATACACATTGACCATCAAATCTGCAATTTTAAACACCGAGAATACTTCGACAAAATGACTTTGAGCTTGATATCGTGCCTTTTACATTGATATATTTTAAATCCATATCCTAGAGGGATCATGAAAATTCTGCATCAAGATAAGAAAAATGGTGTAGTTAAACTACAAATTGACTCCACTGATGATCTATGGCATCTTTACAATATTATTCAGCCTGGTGATAGGATCATTGGCACCACTTTCAGGCGGGAAGAAATGAAGTCAGATAAACTCAGATCAGAACGAGGGGAGAAGAAAAGAATGACGTTGAAGATTATTGTCGAGAAGATGGAATTCCATGAGACCGAGTCCCGATTAAGAGTTCTCGGGACAATCAGTGAAGGTCCCCAGGATTTGGGCTCTTACCATACATTCAACTTAGAGGAAGGCGATACTATCACAATCATCAAAGATGAATGGCCTCGATCTGCTCTGGAAAGACTTCAGAGGGCAGTTGAAGACACAACACGTCCCCAACTGCTTTTCGTCGTCATTGATTATGATGAGGCATTTATTGCGATGCTGGCGCAATTTGGAATCAAGGAAATTGCAAAAATATACAAGCAATCAGGCGGAAAGATGTACGCCCAGGAGGAAACAGAAGACTTCTACGGTGAAGTTATTGAGAAGATTAGGCAAGTTCATAGCGGCGATATGCCTCTCGTGATTCTCGGTCCAGGATTTGCCAAAGAAGCTTTACTTGCCGAAGGGAAGCGACGGGCACCTGATATTTTTTCAAAAGCTTTTTTGTTTCATACAGGCCAATCTGGGCTTCAAGGTATTCACGAAATTATGAAAAAAGGATTGGGATCAGAAGTTCTCAAAGATTCAAGGGTGGCAGAGGAAACAAAGCTTGTTGAAGAGGTTCTAATGGAAATAGCAAGAGATGGCAAGGTTGCATATGGTCCCAAGCAGGTTGAAGAAGCAGTGCTTGCGGGAGCGGTTCGCGTACTTTTGATTCTCGATTCCATTTTAAGAGAAAAGAAGGTAGAAGTTCTCATAAGCAAAGTTGAGCAATCAAAGGGTACAGTAGTCATCGTAAGCGATCGTCATGAAGCTGGAAAGAAACTTGAAGCTCTCGGGGGCATGGCCGCGCTCTTGCGGTACAAGTTAAATTAGAAAAAGTTGTAAAAAATAAATAGAACAAAGTGACTGATTTCGATTGGCTTATTGTTTTCTAGCATCTGTAAATTATCAATAGATTCACCGATTCTTACGAGCGATTTTCAGCAATATTATTATATCTTGCTCGCCTGAAGTGAAAAATACTAAGATCTCATACAAAAAACGGCTTGCATCGTGAAGGATGATGCAGTGGAAAAGGAGTTGCTGAAATCCAAAACAAGCCTTTTCATTTCACGAAACTGAAGTGTGCAATATGTCTGAAAAACGACGCCTTTATTGAATGAATGTCCGATAGCTTTCGAATCAAGTAAATACATGACTAATAATGCGCAACAATTATTTACACGTCGTGCATTCGAGGCACAATCTCTCGGTATTTCCCCTATAGAGATTAAAAAAGCATGAGAGGCAGCGAAGATGAAGAAAGATGTGGAATTGGTGATTTCCAAATTAAGCAAAAGTCCAATCAACATATGCGATACGACTCTAAGGGATGGAGAGCAGGCCGCAGGCATCGTCTTCGCCAATCTAGAAAAGATTAGGATTGCTAAACTGCTCGATGAAATTGGTGTTCAGCAGATTGAGGCAGGTATCCCAGCAATGGGAGGAGACGAGAAGAAGACGGTTAAGAAGATCGCCAATCTCGGTCTCAATGCATCGATACTCGGTTGGAACCGTGCAAACTTAGAAGATATTTCTCATAGCATCGATTGCGATGTAGACGCTGTTGCGATCTCGATGTCCTCCTCGGATATTCACATTGAGCATAAGCTAAGGAAAACGAGAGAATGGGTGATCGAACGTCTCGTTGAGTCTATTGAGTATGCGAAATCTCACGGTTTGTATATTTCAGCAAATGCAGAGGACGCTTCCCGAGCTGATAAGGAGTTTCTGATTCAGTTTGCCAAGGCTGCTGAGGAGGCAGGGGCTCATCGCATGAGGTATTGCGACACCCTCGGCATTCTTGAGCCCCGCGGTACTTTTGAAGCGATAGCCTCTCTGCTAAACGAGGTGGATTTAGAGATCGAAATGCACACGCACAACGACTTCGGAATGGCAACCGCTAATGCCATTGCGGGGGTTCAGGCCGGTGCAACGTTCGTGAGCACCACCGTGCTCGGTATAGGGGAAAGAACAGGAAACGCAGCTCTTGAAGAGATCGTCATGGCAGCCAAGCACCTTCTTAAAATTGATATGGGTATCGAAACACACAGATTCCGAGAAATCGCAGAGTATGTAGCTCGTGCAGCTGGCAGAAATATACCTGAATGGAAACCTATAGTGGGATCGAACTGTTTCGCACATGAAGCTGGGATTCACACGGATGGCGTGATGAAATTTCTAAGCAATTATGAACCTTATTCACCAGAAGAAGTTGGTATGACTAGAAAAATCGTCATTGGAAAGCATTCTGGGAGACATACAATCATTCAGATTCTCAAATCTAAAGGTATTGAAATCGATGAAAAAATGGCAGCCGACATTTTGGACATTGTCAGAGCAACTTCGATAGGTCTAAAACGAAGTCTCTCGGAAAATGAACTTTTGTATATTTATCAGGATTATAAGGCAGGATTATTCGATGGGGATCAGAGGTGAAGTAATGGGAACGATTTCGGAGAACATAATCTCAAATCACGTTGGCAAATGCGTGGAGGCTGGCGATATAGTCATAGTGCCAGTCGATTTCGTAATGAGCCAAGATGGAACCACAGGGTTGACAATTCAAGCTTTCGAGAAGATGGGTGGCAAATCCATTTATGCTCCGAATAAGTACGCAATTGTCATCGATCACAACGCGCCTTCACCGGTAGAGGGCGTATCGAATATTCATAAGGAGATGAGACGGTTTGCATATCAACACAATGCTATTCTATACGATGTCGGCGAAGGTGTGTGCCATCAGCTTGTCCCAGAAAAAGGCCATGCATTGCCAGGTAGCATCGTAATCGGTGCGGATTCACACACATGCACATATGGCGCGCTCAATGCTTTTGCGACAGGTATGGGCTCTACAGACGTGGCAGCAGCGTTGATCAGCGGGAGAACGTGGCTTAAGGTACCAGCAACAATAAAACTCGTTTACGACGGTGTATTGCAGTCTGGTGTATTCTCAAAGGATGTGGCGCTCCATATGGTAGGCTCTCTCACTGCGGATGGTGCCACCTATAAAGCCCTGGAGATCTACGGTGAAGTAATTGATACACTTTCCGTAGAGGCCCGAATGACAATTTCTAATATGGCTGTCGAGACTGGTGCGAAAGTTGGTCTGATGCGTTGTGATGAGAAAGTTAAGACTTACTTAAAAAGTCGTACCTCCGAGAAAATTGAAGGCGTAGTGGCATCAGACGACGCTGTTTACGAACAGATCATCACTGAAGATCTTTCGAATCTTTCTCCACAAGTTTCCAAGCCTCATCGGGTTGACCAGGTAGTTCCTGTTGAGAAAGTAAAGGGAATAGAAATTGATGAGGTATTTATTGGAACTTGCACTAATGGAAGACTTGAAGACCTGAAAATCGCTGCTGAGATTCTGGATGGTAATAAAGTATCGAAGCGCACTAGGCTGATAGTCGCTCCTGCTTCAAGGGAGATTTATCTGGCTGCGCTCGAAGAGGGAATTCTCGCAAAGATCGTGAGGGCAGGCGGTGTGATTCTCACACCAGGATGCGGTCCCTGCGTTGGTACAGGTGGAGGAATACCAGCTGACGGAGAAGTTGTGCTGTCAACGGCTAATCGGAATTTCAAAGGTCGCATGGGCAATTCAAAAGCATTCATTTACTTGGCAAGTCCTGCGACGGCTGCCTATTCAGCGATTAATGGGTCGATTTCTGATCCAAGAGAGGTGTTTCAATGAACCAGCTTCGAGGTAGAGCACATAAATTTGGCGACGATGTGAATACTGATTATATAATTTCAGGTAAGTATAAGTTCAAAACTCTTGACATAAATGAAATGGCAAAACACGTCATGGAAGATCTGCGCCCGAATTTCTACAATGAAATCGAACATGGCGATTTCATCGTAGCTGGTAGAAACTTTGGTTGTGGCTCGAGCAGAGAACAAGCACCGCTCGTATTACAAGCTGCGGGCATCGGTGCAGTATTAGCTGAGTCATTCGCAAGGGTTTTTTATCGCAATTGCATTAACGTCGGATTGCCAGCATTGGAATGTGACACCTCAGCCATTGAAGAAGGAGAGGAGCTGCAAATCGATTTGAAAAGGGGGTTGATCAACATTGTTGGGAAGGGAAAAGTCCTCAAGGCAAAACCTCTTCCTGGCGTCATGGTCAGAATCCTCGAGGATGGAGGGCTAGTCGAGCATTTCAAGAAGCATGGTGGCTTCATGATCGATGAAGAGGGATGATATGAGAAAGGTCGTGCTCGTTCCTGGTGATGGGATTGGTCCAGAAATAACGCATGCTGCGGTCAAAGTGGTTGAAGCTTCTGGTGCTAGTATTCAATGGGAACCAGTTGAGGTCGGCGCAAAAGTTGTAAAAGAAATCGGTCGACCCATACCGCCGAAATTCTTTGAAGAGGCAATTGAAACAGGTGTGATCCTGAAAGGTCCTGTGACAACGCCAGTTGGAACGGGATTTAGAAGCGTTAACGTAACGATGAGACAACGCCTCAACCTTTTCGCAAATGTGAGGATTGTTAAATCGATTCCTGGGGTTAGGGCGTTGTATAATAATGTAGATATGATCATCGTTAGAGAAAACAGCGAGGGGCTATACACAGGGGAAGAGAGAGAAACGAGTTACGGTGCCGTTGAAAGCATCAAACTTACGTCAGAGGAAGCTAGCAGGCGGATTGCTAAATTCGCTTTTGATTATGCCGTGGCAAACGATAGAAAGGAAATCACCGCAGTGCACAAAGCAAACATATTGAAGAAGGGTGATGGACTATTCTTAAGATGCGTTGCCGAAGTGGCATCTTCTTATCCTCGTATTAAATTCAGGGACATGCTTGTAGATAACGCTGCATTTCAACTTGTTACTAATCCAATGCAATTTGATATGATTGTCACACAGAATCTGTACGGAGACATTCTTTCGGAACTCTGTGGAGGTCTCATAGGCGGACTTGCGCTCATGCCTGGGGCTAATTTTGGAGAGAACATCGGTATGTTTGAAGCCGCACACGGCAGTGCACCCGATCTTGCTGGTAAGGGCATCGCGAATCCTGCAGGTCTGATCCTATCGGCTGCCTGGATGTTGGAGTATATTGGCATGAAAAACGAAGCTCGAAAGGTCAAGAGTGCTGTATATAGAGTCCTCGGCGAAGGGAAAGTGTTAACGCAGGATATGGGGGGTAACGCGACAACCCAGCAATTCACAGATGCGGTGATTGCTGAGATGGGTTAGACAGATACTCCAAATGTTTTCTGGAAACTAGAGATCTTGCATCCCCTTACTTTTCAAAACACCTTTTTTATTGGATCAATTGTTGTACGAAAAAAGTCTTTTTCGATAATGAATTTTAAGAGACATTCATTAACAATCAAATCGCAAATCACAAAAGTTGACAAATAAAATAGAAAATTCATGTTTTTTATTTTCACCAGACAGTCCATCATTTTTTGATTTGACTTTTTTACTGTCGTACTCTTCGCTATTCTATGATCATTTAGTTATGCTGATAGGAACCCATATCTGATCTCATGCCATAGTAAATGAAATAGGATTACCAATACTAGAATTCTACAAACTTATCTCTGATAGCTCCGCAAACTGGGCAGCGCTCGGGAACCACGTCTTCGCTCGTATATCCACACAGAGAACATATGTAGACTCTTCCAATTCGTATGTCCTCGCCGGCATCAACTGATTGTTTTGCAGCCTGATACATACCTGTGTGTATTTTCTCTGCAGCCAGAGCCCAGTTCATGGTTCTTTGAGCAACCCTATCCTCTTGGAGTTTTGCAACAGCAAGAAAGGCAGGGTACATTTCTTCGATTTCATAGTTTTCTCCATCAATTCCAGTCTGCAAATTTCCCGAAGTTTCGTGGATAAGACCCAGGGCTTCCAGGTGATTTCTTGCATGTACCTCCTCTGCGAACGCAATAGCGCGAAACAACCTCGCGACATTTGGAAATCCTTCACTTTCGGCCCTCTCTGCAAAGATGAGATACTTCATGTGAGCTTGGCTTTCACCGGCAAAGGCCACCCTTAAATTATCTTCAGTCATTCTTTTCATAATTTTCGCCTCGACTGATTAATAGCTGTACATGTCCATCAAATAATTTTCCATTGTTTTATGATCGTTGGCAACGGTGTATAGCGGAACTTTGGAACTTCTGCAGTTAGTGATTAGCTGATGTGCGGCTTCAAATACATTTTTGATTGTTGGAGAAGTTGGGAATAACACTGAAATTTAGGTCATGCAAGATTCACGCATACAACTCATGTTCGTTCAGATTGCACCGTCTCGAATGTTTGAGAATCTCAACAATTGCGATGTCGCATCTCGATCGTTTATGCTGTGGTCTCCAACTTTTTCTGTGAATATTTCGCGCTGAATTGATCACCGTGTTTAATACCAGCATTATCGTCAAAGGAATTCAGTGATCGGAGTTGTGATTTTTAAGTGATCTCAATACTACCAGAAATAATACGCAGTTACTGCAAATTGCAATTCGAAAATTGCGAAGTCATCATTGTCCCGATTAATAATATTCAGCTTAATAATATAATTACTCATAATAAAATGATATGGTTAGCCCCAACTTCTGATAGCAGCATTAATCGCAATCTCCGCAATGTCCATAGAATACATACCGATTCTTGCGATACTATCTGTGATTGTTGTTTTAACGACCAATACGATTGGTGTGGAGTCTTTAACATTAGCGCGCAATTTTTCAGCCCGTGTCACAAAAAGTTTTCCCTTATCTATGACATCATTGGCCTTCAGCACATTCTTAGAAAATAATGCGTCAATTGCACAGTCCAATAATGATGAAGATATATCGCTTATCTCGCTGATATCGTCGATATTTAGAGAAGAAATATTGGCTTCTTTCAGAAGCAGAGTGTTTCCCGCTATCTTTTCTGCATGATCACCGATTCGCTCGATGCCGCGTGCAGTTACTACGTAATCCATGCCGTCAAATACGTCGATGCCCATTTTGTCGGCAAGATAACGGTCTCGCAAAATCAGATTATACTGTTTAACAACCATCCAATACAATCTATCAATTTCTCGATCACGTTCAATAACATCCATTGCAAGGTCATAATCACCGTCTTTTAATGATTTAATCGCATCTGCATGCATAGATTTTGCGAGAAGGTGCATTCGTCTTATGCATTTCTGCTGAGGCAACTCCATAGGATCAGAAAGATCATGAAGAACGATCGAGTTACTCGTTTCTTCGATGACTTCAGGTCCTATGACCATTTGAGAGAATTCCTTTACAGTTCTCTTTAGATTGAGATCGAGACGATCCTTGCTCCTGATCTCAATGACATTTGATCCAGCTATGTAAGCAGCGATGAGCTTTCTGATGAGATGCTCCTCATCTTCCTTTTCAACTTGGATCGTTTTCTTGATCAATTCATCTTCATCGCTATGGATCGGCGAAATCCTCAAGGTGCCATCATTCATGACTTGGACTGTGACGGGATCGCCTGGCTTGAGACGATGTTCGGAGATCCACGAGCTCGGTAAGGATACAATCATAGTTGATTTGCCTGTTTTTTGTATCTTTCTAATATTCATTGATGTCTCCTCCTGCTGGCATTTAAAACCACATTTTCGTATATTTCATCCCATGACTCAACCTCTACGAGACCCTGCATGATTCTTTATCAATTTGTATATACAAAAAGAGACATATATATACATATATTGAGTCATTCCGAGACCATATAATATTTGTGCAATCTATAAGGCGGATTATTTTTTTGATCTATTTGTGCGACAATTGAGCGCTGGTAGCGGGGACGAAACTCTTGGATGCTCTTGCGCGGATTTCTGTGATATCTCAGGAATTCAAAATGCAGCGCTCATTATGGTCGTAGAAAATCAGGGAGTGATTGGATGGAGAGGAAAGCACTGGTTGCAATTTCAGTGGTACTGATTCTGGCGGTGGCCGGAATCGCAGCCGCCCTGTTTATAGGTGGTGGTGAGAAACCAATTACAATCAACCAAAAAGGATCCGATACGATGCTAGAACTTTGCCAAGTTTGGGCCGAAGAATTTCATGGCGAGTATGAGAGCATATCTGTTATAGTCTCGGGGGGAGGTAGTGGGACTGGTATAACCGCTCTTATATCAGGTACTGTTGATGTTGCACAAGCTTCAAGGCAAATGAAACAAAGCGAAATCGACCAAGCAATTGCGGCAGGCATTACACCTGTCGAGTTTCGCGTCGCAATTGATGGAATTGCCATCATCGTGCACACATCGAATCCTATCGAGGTCCTGACCTTGGATCAGCTGAGAGGGATATATAATGGAACCTATGTCAATTGGAAAGACCTCGGCGGTCTAGATATGCCGATTGTGGCATATGGTCGGCAAAGCACTTCTGGCACCTATATGTATTTCCAGGAAACTGTGCTGAAGAATGAAAATTACACAACTAATATGCAGCAAATGGCGGGAAACTCTGCAATTGTCCAGGCCATCATGAATGATGAGGGCGGTATTGGATATGTTGGTATCGGATATGCAGCAAAAGCAAGCGGAATTAAAATACTAAATCTGAGTAAAGACATGCCATCACTGAGCTATTCGCCGCTGGATAAAGACGCAGTTATTGACGGCGACTATGTCCTTTCTAGATATCTATACCTTTACACGGCCGGTACACCGACAGGGGCACTTAGAGAGTACTTGCTCTGGATTCTTACCGATGGTCAGCCAATTGCAGAAGAAATTGGATTCTATGCTTTACCTGACCAGATCATTGAAGAGGAGCTGGAGAAACTAGAATGAATCTCGCCAAAGTATTTCTATCTCTCAACGGGAAAAAGTACGCGGAAAGGCTAAAGATGCTTCATTAGGGGAGATCTTTGAAAGCTGGCAATAAAGAAGAAATATTGCTGCAAGAAAGACGAAGAATGAGCATCAAAACAGATACGTTCATCAAAATCGTGCTCCTTTGCGTTTCGCTAGTGACCGTTTTTGCCCTCTTTGCAGTCTTTTTTTTCATTTTTTCAGAGGCTCTTCCTGCTTTTACGAGTATTGGATTTGTCGAATTTCTTAGTGGTCACATATGGAATCCTACTTCACCTACAAATCCTTCATATGGTATTCTTCCACTGCTTTGCGGGACTTTCCTAGTAAGTTTGGGAGCATCGATTATAGCCATACCCATTGGAATCGGCTGCACTATATATTTGGCTGAGCTAGCACATCCGAAAATTAAATCCATTCTCAAACCGGCTATAGAAATCTTAGCAGGCATTCCTTCGGTCGTTTATGGTTTCTTCGCGCTAATTATTTTATCAGATTGGATAGTTGCAGTTTTCAACAATACTTACCGCTTAAATGCGCTCAATGGCGCAATTATGCTAGCTGTAATGATGATCCCCATAATGGTTAGCCTTTCCGAAGAAGCCATAAACTCTGTGCCACAGGATTTGAGGGAAGCCGCTTATGCCCTCGGAGCAACGAAATGGGAGACGCTGAGAGGGGTAATAATACCCGCGGCTCTTTCAGGAATTGCCGCTGCAATTATGCTTTCAATCGGTAGGGCCGTCGGTGAGACTATGACGGTACTTATGGCATGCGGAAATACCCCCGTCATCACTTGGGACATGCTTTCGTCAGTCCAGACAATGACAGCAGCGATTGCAATAGAAATGGGGGAGGTCAATTTCAACAGTCTTCACTACCATGCTCTCTTCGGTGTTGGCGCCGTGCTTTTTGTCATTACCTTTGCAATTAACATAATCGCAGATATCGTGCTCGCAAAATTCGCGGAGGCGTACCATTGAACAGGCGTTTGAAGGAAAAATTATATTTTTCTCTATTCAGAGCATGCGGTGCGCTGGTCGTTATAGCCTTGGGCATTTTGTTGGCTTATATTATTATGGGGGGTATTGGAACTATTAGTTTAGAATTCCTGACGCAGTTTCCTAAGAAGGGCATGACGGAAGGGGGAATCTTCCCAGCAATTGTAGGAACAATTTACCTCTGTATTATTGTTATTTTATTTTCCGTTCCCGTTGGTGTATTGTCGGCTATTTATTTTGTTGAATACGAAAGGAACAACTTATTCAAGAAAATCTTGCGAGTTGTCGTGCATAATCTTGCTGGAGTGCCCTCGATTGTTTATGGTTTATTAGGTCTTGGATTATTTGTAATGGCGCTAGATTTTGGATTTAGTCTAATTGCAGCCGGTCTTACTGTAGGATTGCTTGTGCTTCCGCTGATAATATCCGCAACACGAGAAGCACTCCTAGCCGTTCCGAACTCAGTCAGGGAGGCAAGCATTGCCCTCGGTGCTACCAAATGGCAGACGGTCAGACATCATGTCGTTCCTTACGCGATGTCTGGCATTCTCACCGGAATAATACTGTCGCTTTCTCGTGCTGCAGGAGAAACGGCACCAATCCTTATGACTGGCGCAGCATATTATATGAGGCATCTTCCCGACTCTATTTTTTCCCAATTCATGGCGTTGCCGTTTCATCTTTACACCGTTGCAACTCAGTCATCAGATCTGATGGCAACAAGACCCATACAATACGGAACGGCGTTTGTTCTTCTGATACTTGTTATTGGGATGAATTTGATGGCGATAATCCTAAGGAGAAGATTCAGGAAAAAATATAGGTGGTAAGCTTGGCACATGAGATTGTAGTTGAGAATCTTGTGGTATCCTTTGGAAGCTGCAAAGTGCTCAAGGGTATTTCAATGAACATCCAAAGGAATGAGATCACAGCAATAATCGGTCCATCTGGTTGCGGGAAAACGACATTCATTAGGAGCCTTAATAGAATGAATGATATCATCCCAGGATGCAAAGTAAGTGGACACGTATGGATAGATGGCTTCGATATTTACGGGAAAGGTGTTGATGTTGTCGAGGTGAGAAAAAAAATAGGAATGGTCTTTCAAAAACCAAACCCTTTCCCAAAATCGATCTACGAGAATATTGCATTTGCCCCCCGTATTCACGGCGTCAAAAAGAAGAGCGATTTGGATGCGTTGGTTGAATGGAGTCTTAAGAGGGCTGCGTTATGGGATGAAGTTAAGGACAGGCTTAACAAACCAGCATACGACCTGTCTGGCGGTCAGCAGCAGCGATTGTGCATTGCTAGGGCTCTAGCTGTCAAACCTGAGGTTATCCTTTTTGATGAGCCCTGCTCGGCTCTAGATCCAATCGCCACCGCGAAAATAGAGGATTTATTGGTAGATCTAAAAAGAGATTATACGGTAGTAATCGTAACGCATAATATGCAGCAAGCGGCAAGGGTATCTGATACGACCGCGTTTTTCTATATGGGAGAACTCATCGAAATGGATGAAACAAGAAAGCTGTTTGAAAAGCCTAAGAAGCAGTTGACTGAACAATATATCACTGGGAGGTTTGGTTAAATTGGCGAGAACTGTTTTGAGCGATGAATTAGCGAAACTCAATGATGAAGTAGCTGGGATGGGAAATTTAGCGAAGGAGGCTATTGAGAAAGCTGTGAGGGCGATTGTAAATGAGGAATTTTCGTTAAAAGATGATGTGGAAAGACTTGATGGAGTCATTTACGAATGTGATATGAAGATCGAAAAGCATTGCATCGATCTCATCGCGCTCCATACGCCTGTTGCGAGTGATCTGAGAACAGTTTCCACCTGCTTGAAAATGATTACAGATCTTAATAGAATTGGCAGGTACGCGAAGGACATTGCAGAAGTGATTGATTTCCTCAAGGGCCAAAAATACTTCAAGAAGCTTGTAAGTATTCCTCACATGGCGTCTCTTGTCATCTCTATGGTAGACGATGCCGTAAAATCATTTACCGACAGGGATTTGCAGAGAGCACTCAATCTGTTCAAGATGGATGATGAGGTTGATGCACTATATGAGAGTATTTTCCGAGAGGTTCTGACATATATGATGGAGGATCCGAAGAAAGTGCCCATGGGAATGCGTTTCATACTCATTGCAAGGTACCTAGAAAGGATTGCAGATCATGCCTGCAACATCGGAGAACGTGTGAACTACATGATCACGGGCGAAAGGCTCGATCGTGCGAGATTAGGCAAGAAACAGAGTAGCCTTGATATTGCTTAGTAATTTGCAGAATCGCAACACACCGCATAATAGTATCCTGGTTTTTCCGAGAACATTCTCCCAACTCATTATTTGGAATAATATTCTAGGAAGCACTCGAGAGATCTATCGTAAGTGCGTTCGATTTCCTTAGGGAATAAACAGCCCGGAAGCTCCCGATTTTGCCAGTGATATCGAATGCATTCGCAACAGAGTCCCTTTCGACTGCAAGGTTCGTAAGTACATGTACATTTCTTTTTATTATCATTAATGCGACATATTCGTTCATTCATAGTAGCCTCACTTAATCTCATTATCAATTTGTTTGTCAATAAATATTTGATCACCATCAAAATAAGTTTTGTGAGATCATGACTGCAGCTTTTTCTTAAGAGTTCTGACCCGCTTATGCGACTGATAGCTTTTATTTTCTAATGTGCATCGATGAAAAGGTTTCTTTCTGAAGAAACTTTTTATTCGGATTGAGAAAAGATTGCACATGTATTCAGTATGGCATAAATGGTCTCATTAATTTACTTTAGCTTAGCGTTTCTCACACCATTGTTGAATATTCAACAATCTTCTACAACTTTTTGCTAGAAATAGAACATGTTTGCCGATATAGCTATCCCCCAGATGCTCAAATTCTAGATTTCTTTGATTCTCAATGCTATCTAACTCGACAGACAATTATGATTCTTGCTCGTTTCCTAGCGTTACAATCGAGATCGTCCTTTAAACTTAGAAAAAATGAAAAGGAGTTTTGTGTGACTATGCGCCCCAGTTTCCTCAACTGTTTCAAACCTCATAATCTGGTCCCAGGAAGTTAAAAGCCAAACCAACCAAGCAACCAACCCAAGGCACTAATCCACACAACGATCGCAGCAATCCACGTGATGACTATTGTCAATTTCATGAATTGCGTTTTCTGTATTCCCATGACTACCCAGAACATAAACCATGCGAGTCCCCAAAGCACCCAATTGACGCCGAGAATGTACATTTTTGCATCCCATACATAATATGCGAACGGTATGACATTGATTGCAACGAACAGACAATACCATCCAAGAGATCTGTTGTCTGTAGCACCTGTATACCAGTTGTAACCAAGCATCCAGTACGTAAATGCAAAAAGAAGCACCTGTGCCATGGCTAAAGGACTACCAAGGGCCAGCCAATTGTAGAAACCAACAGCAGTCGCCAAAAATGCAACAACAAATATGAAAATTGATGCGCCCTTTTGATCAGCGTACCCCATTAGCACGAGAAGTGCGACTACAAGAACTCCACCAATATATAGTGCCGGTAATCCCAAAAGTAGCTCACCTATCTGATCACCCCCCCTCTTTCAAACAAGAGTAAGATCAAAAGAGAACCAAATCTGAGAAGGATTAAATATATTTGCTTCCAGATCCCCGTTGAAATACGGTTTTTTGGAAATGATTCAAGCCTTTTTAAAAATCACCTCACCAAGAATCTTCCAAGTATTGCCTCAACAGCTGCACCACCGGCCCCGGCTGCTGCTACTGCAATCGTCGCTGACATTAATTGATCATGCGGAATCGCTCTTTTGCGCTTCTGATAGTTCTTCAATCCGAGCTTCATTTATTGCAGCCATCGCATAGATGTATACGACATCGCTGGTCAGACCTAATTCTTTTACGCTTCTTGTTGAAGCTCTTACCGTAAGGTACTGTTCTAGAATTTCCCCTTTATTTCCCCTGCAAATCACCTATCCGCTTATTTGCGATCCACCATCATCATTCGGTGAAGACCCGGTTAAATGGACAAATTCGCCTCCAATCTCGACTTTGAAATTCATCGGCGGAAGACGGTGGGTTGGTTTTCATTTCAAAAAAATGTTAATATATATTCCGCGTTTGTAGCCTATGACTGGTCTGTCCATGGAGCCCGTGGCTATTTGTAACCCTTTGCGCTCCATATGATACAGCTGATTTATAATTACTTGCTTTTTCTATCTATCATCGTCCTTTATTGCGTAGACCAGCTTTCCATCTTTGTCGTTCTTATAGATAAGATGAACCCTTTTCTGTGAATCAATTAATATTGCCGGCTCTGAATAGTCTCAAAACTAATGGCTGTTATCAATTGTCTCAACCATACATTCATCATTAACAATAGTGGTGTAAATCACATTACTATTACACGTACCATGAGTAGAATATGTTATGTGAGGAATATCCTCTTGATCGATTATGATTGACGGTCCGTATATTGTGGTGCCCTGACGTAGGTATCTATCGTAGAGATACCGGTCTCGTAGTAGTTAACCCAAATTATCAAAACGACCACACTCCTGTTTTCGCCGGTCACTGCATGCGATCTGGTGAAGATTTCCATTGCACGACCATAAGAAGTTGTTGACATGAATGGATAATGACTCTTTGCGCTGAATTCTTTGAAGTTCCGATTAAGAAAGGGATCATCGGTGCGTGAGTTTCGAATAACTATTCCCACTTCAAAGTATGGTTCTATTATTTGAGAGTAAGCAATATATGGGAATCCAGAAGAATCGATAGCGATGGAGCAGGGATTGGCGTAGTTTGTATGTCCTTCAACCTTTTTAATGTTCCAAACAGATCTCACTTCATGCGGGTAATATAGCGAAAGGCACGTCCTCATCGCAAGAAAAGAACTCAAAGTGTGGCCTTACGCCTGAATCAAGCGTCATCGAGGTTTCATAGATCTCTTGATTACTGTCAATACTTTCGAAATTCTATGAGTTGCCTGAACCAACAGCATGAATTAAATCTTGTTCCTGAGAAATTCATCTGTAAATGTGAGAAAGATGTAGTGTAATTATCACTTTCGATGACCATCGTGTGTTCTCCATCACGTGCTGGGAGGGCAGGGTCGATCCTTTCCCAACAATCTACACAAAATCTTCTGAGCTTGCGGTTCCAGATATCAAGAGAAGCATGACAGATAATAAGAAAAAAACAATAACATAAATCGTCAATGTACGCTTTCCCCGCTTTATGTAAGGCCGCTCGATTCTGGCTTATTCTTGCAGCAAATGTCCAACGGTATTTCCTCCCTCGCAAGACGCAAGAAGGATTTCCCTCAAAATTCTGAGACGTCCCTTTATCCTTTCAAAACTATGGCGAGGAAACAAATATTGATCCTTTGTACCGCTGCGAGAATGTGCGATTCACATGTTAATCATAATTATTCCTTTTGGGCTCATGGATGAGATGATTGGGCGGTTGTCTAAGATTCTTGTTTTCATGTCATGAGAAAAAGCCAGCACAACAACATACATGAGTAACCGCCAACGGCATTCTTGAGAAATCTCACGGGGAGATGTTCCGAAGTTTCAAGGACGTAGAATTGACAAGCTCAAAAATACAAGATCATGGCAAACTTGAATATGGAATAATTGTCATGATTAATTGTCTATGTTCCTTTCATGCGAATGCAAATAGATTCTATTTTGCTCATTTTGATCATATTGATTCGAAACTGCAATAATTTTTGTTTTACCTATAGATAGAATTATCTCGCAATTAGCCAAATATCGAGTTTGCATGGTCGAGATGACAGTTCCGACAGGATCGACGTTGGTCGTAGACGGACCTGCATCTGTTGTAGTGCGAGAGGGTGCCGCAGAGTGCTTTGGCGCTCTCATCAAAAAAGGGACAAAAGCGGTTGTGAGAAAAGATAAGAGGATGCCATTCTTTGCAGTTGGGTCTTTCTCGGCATCGATCAATTTAGGAAATGGATCGTCTTATGATGTGCTATCGAAAGATACCATTCCCGCATCGTGGAAAGCGTGCGTCGAGAAGATCTCATCGACTAAACCTAAATCCGTTATCGTCATCGGAAACACCGATTCGGGAAAATCAAGCCTAAGCCTCTATATCGCGAACCGATGCATCAGGTCTAATTTT